>JAADHT010000042.1:9642-12208 GCA_013151705.1 Kiritimatiellota bacterium
TTTTACCGAGCCAACAATCCCGCGGAATCCGCGACGCTCATCCAAAAACACGACAATCGCCATCTCGTTCAAAACCCGCCCGCCGAATATCTCACGACCGCCGAGCTGGACTCGGCATACGCTTTGGACTTCGAGCGCGAGGTTCATCCGCACTACCGCCAAATGGGATCGGTAAGGGCCATCGAAACCATCCGCTTCTCCATCACCACGCACAGAGGTTGTTGTGGCGAGTGCAATTTCTGCGCGATAGCCGTCCATCAAGGCAGCGTCGTGCGATGGCGCGGCAAAGAATCCATTCTGGCGGAAGCCGAAGAGCTGACCAGACACCCCGAATTCAAAGGTATTATAACCGACATTGGAGGGCCGACCGCAAACATGTTCGGGACTAAATGCGACTCGAAAGGAACGGCGGGGTCCTGTGTCGACAAACGCTGCCTTTTTCCGAAGGTTTGCCCGAATTTCGACCCGGGACACGACGGGCAGATTGGATTACTGCGCGAACTTCGCGCCTTGCCGAACGTGAAAAAGGTGTTCGTGGCGTCGGGCGTTCGATACGATATGATCCTTGCCGACTCGAAATATGGCGACGCTTATTTGAGGGAACTTGTGGAGCATCACGTGTCCGGACAGATGAAGATAGCCCCGGAGCATTCCGAAAAGCGGGTTCTGGATCTTATGGGCAAACCCGATGTCGAATTGACGGTGGAATTCAAAAAACGTTTCGACGAATTGAACAAAAACTTGGGAAGGCGGCAATTTCTGACGTATTACACCATTGTCGCCCACCCCGGATGCGGCGAGAGGGAAATGAGGGCGTTGCGAAAATTCGCCGAAAACAAACTGCGGCACATTCCGGAGCAGTCCCAGATTTTCACACCAACGCCCTCCACCTACTCCACGCTGATGTATTGGACTGGACTCAATCCCTTCACCGACACCGAATGCTTCGTCGAAAAAAATCCGCGCGAGAGGGAGAAACAGAAGAAAATTCTCCTCGGATAATTAGAGGCTTTTCGAATGGGCTCTAAAACTTGGCGATGGAAAAAACCAAAATCAGCGATGTTCGCGAATCTCCGCGAATTGCCGTTTTTCAACCCCATTCCTCCCTGGAGTGAAAGTTGGCAGGTATAATATGGCGGGATCACGTATGGAGGCGGATTTCGCGGATGAACGACTCAGACAAGGTCTCGAACAATTCCACGACGCAGGGACGGGACACCGGCCAGCGTCCCCCCAGCCAAACCTCGGTGAAAACATCCGGATTGAGGATTTTCAAATGGACGGGTGCCCGTTCTCCGGAAACGTCCGCGGGATTCGCTGTCGAAGCGTCGATGGTCGAGACGATGTCGTTCACCGCGTCGGCGACGGCGGCCATCCGCGGCAAAAGAGCGAATTCCGGCACGGGGGGGGCCAAATCCAGGGAATCCGCGAATCTCGCGGGATCGAATTCAAGTTTGATCGACGGAAAAAGAGCGCTCACTCCGCCAACCTTCAACATTTCGGAGGAAAGCAGTCCGCGGGTGTCCAAGTTTACAAGCCCGAAAATCTTTTCCTTCGAAACGAGCCAGACGGCTGATCCGGAACGCCGCGCGTTACCGCGGGGGCGCGGTGCGGGCAAATCCGCGGATTTCGCGTCTCGCGAGTGAAAATGCCTGGCAAGCTCCAACAGCAATGTGGGGGAAGCTGTCGCCGCGTCCATTTCATTGGCGGCGTTCAACACGTCGTCGGCCAGTTTGTTCATCTGGTTCTCGTCAAGTTTCATGAATTTGGAGATGATGTTTGAAATCTCTTTGAATCCGACTGGAACCATCGAATCAACAGGCGAGGAATCCAACCCGAAATGCTCGGCGACCTCGGTCAGTCCGGCCTCACGGAGAACCTTTAGAACGAAAGCGTCGATTTCGCCGGGCGTGAACGCGGCTCCGCGTTTGGAATCGCTCAATGCGAGTTCCACCGACAGGGCGACGTCCTCGGCGAGCGAGTCGTCCGGATATCCGGCGGCGCGCCAGCTGCGCTTGAGTCTCGCATGCAGTGATTCGACATCCATGATAGCCGTCAAGCCATCATCGAGCAAAGTCCGTACAACGTCGTCGCGCAGCTTGATCATACATTTTTCCTCAAAACGGAGCTTTTCTGGAGATTGGCGTGATGGCGGCGGCTTTTCCCGTAGCCAAATCGTACGACACCACCACGGCGTCCAATCTTATATTTTTCTCGTTCACGGGCAGCCTTTTGGGCATGCCGGTTACGAACTTGTTCAAAACTGCCTCGATATCCCGACCGAGAATCGAATCCTCCGAACCGACCATGCCGACATCCGAAATGTACGCGGTTCCCTTTGGGAGGATTTTAGCGTCGGCCGTCTGGACATGCGTGTGCGTGCCCAACACGGCGGTGACTCGTCCGTCCAGGAGGTGCCCCATAGCCGCCGCCTCGCTGGTGGCCTCCGTGTGGAAATCGACTATGACGCACTTGACGGTCGGTGGAATCTCTTTTAGAATGGACTCGACTTTCTCAAATGGACAATAAGCCGTCTCGCGCATGAAGATCTTGCCCATCAGGTTTA
>JAADHT010000246.1 GCA_013151705.1 Kiritimatiellota bacterium
CCTTGTCGCGCCGCTCGTTCAGCACGAACGACACTGTAGTGCTTGAAAGATCAAGCGCGTCCGCGATATCCGCGATTCTGCAGCGTTTTCCATGTGACCGTTTCATAGCGTCATTCGTCATCAAGAGCACTCGTTTTCTGGATTTTCACTCGTGTTCAAAAGTAGTTCCCGAGACGTAGCCCCTCGTCGACGAAATACCTGTAGGTGTCGTAGTCGCAAGTGTCCGGGATCGAATGGTCGGAGTGGAGGATATACCCGAAACCGTCCTTCACGATCGGAATTTTCTCGTTCAACTCGGCCTTGATGGCGTTCAAATCGTTCGCCACCAGATTCCGGGCGTCCATACCGCCGCATAACGACAAAACGTCTCCGAAATCCTTGTGGATTCTCAACAAATCCATACCGGCCTTGACCTCGATAACCTGCAGACAATCAATTCCAGCTTCGACCATACCCGGCAAAAGCGGCTCGATGTATCCACAGGAATGCATAATGACCGGAAGCCCGAGTGAATGAGCGAAGTCTATCGTCCGCTTGTGTCCAGGCTGAACAATCTCCTCGTACATGCCGGGCGACATGAAAGGTCGCTCCTTGAACCCCATATCCTCGTAGAACCAAATACCGTCCGGCTTCCCTTCCCGCTCGAAAAGAGTCTCCAACAAATTCACGGTCAACTCGGCGTAGGTGTCGACCATGTCCCTAATCCAATCAGGATCCATGGCCATTCCAATAAGCATATATTCATGCCCGCACACTGGATGCATCAATTCGAACACGTTGACACCGGACCAGCAGAAGAAACGCTCGTTCTCCGCCGCCTTCCGCCGAAGCTCGCGGTAAGACTCGAAATTGATTCTTTCGGGATCAGGTGTCAACAGAGGCTTGATGAACTCTTCCCACGCCGCGCGATCCTTAACTGTGAAATCGACATGCTCCGGCGTCGCGTTGTGGTGCTTGTGCGTGCGGAAAAAAGCGCCGTTGCCGTCTTTCTTGAGAACGGTATCCTCATCCTCCTCGATGATAATCGGCTCCATCTCGTAATCCGCCTGCAATTTTAATCCACCAACCAAATCCAAATCGAATCCAAAATGCGCGCTTAAATCCTCCTCCGGATCGATACGCCCCTCCCCAACCCATTTGTCGCGGGTGTCTCCCCAAAAATGCTCGAACAATCCAACGCGGTCAACCGGTTTCCTGCGCAGAATATTCCCGATCCGTTCTCTACCCGTCATCTCGTTCATCTCAATTTCTCCTTAAACGCTGCCATAGCGAACAAAAATCGAAAAAAAACAGCGACTAAATTATTTAGTAAAAATGAAAAGTCAAGCCTCGAACACTGTTTTCCCGGCATTTAATCAAGATTATCCGCGGATCACGCGGATTGAAAAATCCACCTACCGCTCATAATGGGATGCCACGCGGTCGTTCAGACTTTTGCAATTGGCTCTAATTGTTTCATAAAAGAACCCGCTGAATACCAAGCATGGAGTAGTGCTGAATTTTGGAGATCTATAGCTTCATATGATAAATTTCAACGCGACGATTCGGTGTTCGGCATTCCGAACGCCGAAATATTCTCTTCGTTAGTGTTCGTTAGTGGTTGAAAAAGGCCGCTAAACAGTTACGTTGTATTATTGTATTTAGGGAGTGAAAATATGACAGCTATTCTCGTAGGCTCAATAGTCGGAATTCTCTTTTCAGCTTTTTGTCTTTGGGCTGGAATGAAGATCACGAAAGTGGAAGGAAATTTTCTCGCGATGTTGCTTATCGCGGCAATATCAACGATTCTCGGTTTCATTCCAATGGTTGGCTGGCTTCTCGGACCGGTCGCCATGTTTTTTTTAATATGCAAATGGACTGGAGCGAGTTTCTGGCCGGACGCTGTGTTGATGGTGGTCGTCGCCAGAGGAGTTGGAATGTTTGTCGGAATCGCTTTAACCAGTCTAGTCTCCAAAATGTGAAAGTGAATGTTTGAATATGTAGCCGGACAATTGGAAAATGTGAGGGATGAAATCGCCGAAGCGGTGGCGGATGCCGGTCGCCCGGACGGTTCCGTCACGCTTGTCGCGGTCAGCAAAACATTTCCAAAAGAGGCCGTTGAGGCGGCCTACGCCGCCGGACAACGAGTCTTCGGGGAAAACCGCGTACAAGAACTCTCCGTGAAAAAGCCCGCTTTACCGGACGACGTCGAATGGCATCTTATCGGCCATCTTCAGAGCAACAAGGTCGGCCAGGCGTTGGCGTGCGCCGACGCCATCCACTCGGTCGATTCGGAAAAACTCCTCAATCGTCTGAACCGCCTCGCGGAGGGAAATCAGCGAAAGCCGCGGATCCTTCTCGAAGTGAACATTTCCGGCGAGGAGTCCAAATTCGGGGCCGCCGTCGATTCCGCTATGAGACTCGCGAAACTCGCGGCGCGTTGTGAAAACATTGAGTTCAAAGGTCTGATGACGATGGCGCCATTCGGGGCCGACTCCCGCGAACTTCGCGGAATATTCTCCGCCACCCGCGAGCTCCGCGACAAAATGGAAGCGGAACTGGGCTTGAAACTGCCCGAGCTCTCGATGGGAATGAGTTCCGATTTCCGCGCGGCGATAATGGAAGGCGCCACATTGGTCCGCGTCGGCACCGCCATCTTCGGCAAGCGATTTTCGCGGCATTCCGATTTGAACGCTAATCGCGCGAGCCTTTTACGCGTCGGGGCGACGGAAACGACGCCGTTTTCGCGCTGATAGAAAAAGTCCACTCCAAACTTTGTCCATACCAACAGTGGTTCGATGGCGCCGAACCCATGACCGACGCGGCGGTAATCGTCCCGAAACCGGGATTCAAGGCGACTGACCTCGAGACGCATAGACGGAACGTCAGTCCGATGCGGGGCGCGGCGCGACTGCTCTCCGAGTTGAAGGTGTAGTTCGACGTGCTCACCGACACCATTCCCTGGAAAAAGAGCTACAAATTGCTGATCCTTCCCGACAACGTCGTTTTCGACGATGAGTTGAAATCGCGGATTTCGGCTCATTTGAAGCGCGGCGGCACGGTAATATCCAGCGGCGAATGCGAAATCCGCGAGCACGACTTTCGAATCGCCAAATTTGCGGGTTCAAATGAATTTCGAGGGTAAATCGCCTTTCCCCTTGTTTTATCAAGTTTGTGAAGTATTTTGCTTCGAGTTTGTGGCGTTCGCGTTTTGAGTTTGACGGACATTCACGAAGATGTCAGTCCAGTGTAAAGAAGTGAAATCAATCTGGCTATGAAAAAAAACATCCTTCCACCAGTTGTCTTGGCGATCACGCTTTTTTTAGGAGGCTGCTTCTCGTACAAGCCTGTTCCGGATGCCGTTCTGAACAGCAATTACACGAAGCAAAAGGATAAAGCGCACCTCGCGTTGCCGAAGAATTGCGAAACTCTGTTATTGGATCAAGCGAAACAAATCGCGCTCGACAATAATCCGAACTATATCGCGACCAGATACTCGATGGTCGCGGCATCCGCCAGATTCTACCAGACGCTCGCGGGATACCTGCCGACGATAACGGCGAACTACGACATAACAAACTACTACTACACGCCGGAATCGCAAGGGGGACGCGGACGGGACCGGGGCGGGCACCGCTGGGCGCAGAAAACCGGAACGATAAACGGGCGCTGGCTCATTTTCAACGGTTTGATTCGCACGATGGACATGCTGGCGGCCAAACATTCCGAACTTCAAGCCGAGGCCTTGAACCGGGATGCGAGGAGATTGCTGATCGAATCGGTCGCAGTGACATACAACAACGTTCTGCTTGCGAAAGAGAACATTAGGATAGCCAAAGCGGACGAGATTTTCAACGAGCAGCTCTACAACGACACGAAACTCAAATACGAGGCCGGTGCCGTTCCACTGACCGATATGCTCAACTTCGAGATACGAGTCAACACCGCGAAAAACGCCGTTATCTCGGAGGAGCTGAATTTCTTCACGGCTAGATCGGTACTCGCCGAATTGATGGGTTTCACCAACGGTATCATTCCGGGGAAGGTGTTTCCCGAACTCAAGCCCACCGAGGAGCAGTTCGCCATAGACATAGGAGTCTATCTCGACACCGCGCTTCAAAACAGACCCGACTTGAAAGCCTACCGCGAGGCGGTCAAAGTATCGCGGTACGACGTCTACGCGAAATGGGGCGCCTTTTCGCCGACTCTCAACTTCACCACGTCCTGGGGATATCAGCGCAACGACGACGGTTATTCCGGCTCCTACCAGTATCGGCCGAGAACGCAGGATCGAAGCTTCAACTATGGGTTCGAGGCGGAATGGGTGCTTTTCAGCGGCGGTAGCAGAATAGCCGCGTTGAGGGAGGCTCAAGCGAATCTGGCGGTCGGCAAGCAAAATCTTGTCGAAAAGTGGATTTCAGTCATTTCCGAGGTCAGGCAGACGTTCGAGGAGAGGATGAGCAAGGCCATGCAAGTGAAAATCTACAAAAGAAATCTCGCTCTGGTCAATAAAAACCGCGATTTGGTGGAGGAGTCCTACAAAGCCGGCAACACCTCGATAACCAGATTGAACGAGGCGCAGCGCGATTTGGTCGACGCCGATTCCAGCTACACGCGCTCCGTCATCGACTTGGCCAACGCCAAAGCCAAACTGCGGGCGGCCATAGGCGTCCACCAGGATTGACGCACCACGTCCTTCTTTCTCTCAATTCTCTAACCCGCAAACAACAATCTTAGACCTTGCGCGAAAAGCTCTCGAGCCATGCGACCACTTATTCGAGTTTGCGTCAGTGCGGTTTCAATAGATAATTCGATGCCCGAATCCGCAGCCATTTGGGGTCAGCTTTTCGTCATCAGAGACGCGGCGAACTCGCCCGGCGTGGAGCCGGCGGTCCTTTTGAAGGCGCTTCTGAAATAGAATTCGTTTTTGAATCCAGTCGCCTCCGCGGTCTCCTTCACCGTCATTCCCGCCGCCAGACACTCTTTAGCTCTTGATATTTTCCTGCTGATTATGAACTGCTTGGGCGACATCCCCTTTCCTTGCCGGAACAAGCGCCTGAAATGAGTCTCGCTATAGCCGCAACCGGCCGCAACCTCTCCGACTGAAAGATCGTTTCCGATATTGGAGTCGATATGCGCCACGGCCTTCTCAATCATCAGAACGCTTCGCTTCCCCATCGATTCCCGCGTGGGACGGGTCAACTCGACAATCATTTCGAGGAGCAGGGACTTTCTCGCCAGAACGTCGAAGGAGGTTTCGCCGCCGATCAAGCGCAACAGTCCGAAGCGAGCCGTCAGAACAGCTTCCGCGCACCCGCGAATAACCGGTTCCGCCGGACCGGGCAATCCAACGGAGGCCAGTGTGGCCCCTTCGCCTCCTCCCCACACCACCCATTCAGTCTCCCACTCCGATATCGGATGATATGTCGAGGGAATCTCGGGAAACAAAAGCATCACATCCCCAGCCTCCACCCGCGATTCGCCGGAAACGCTCGAATGAAATAAACCGCGTCCCCTTGTTACGCAAACCGCCCCGAAAAGCCCCAGCTTCCTGTGTGATGGCGGATTTCCCGTGTCGCGGTTGACTCCGGCGCCGACGCGGTCCACCCACAACCCCAAGCGTAGTTCGAAGGACGACGGAGTTCGGAATCGCTCCGAAACCACCACCTTTCCCGAATTACATTTCAATTCGCTCATTTCATCCTCCAATGGTCGAAAATCATATGAATATGGTTGAATATTGAATATTCTCAATACTTGAATTCAACTATTCATCCTGTAATCTAGCTCACTATGGTGATTAGGCAAATGATTATTACTGCTATGACAAAAATAGTCGATAATCATATCCAAAAAAAGGAGATTGAAATGAACGAGAGGGAAAGATCATTGGCGACGCAGTTGTTCGGCGAACCAGACAGGATACCGTTCACACCGGGCGGGGGGCGCGAATCGACCAGGGCGAACTGGCACAAACAGGGGCTTCCGGAAGGAGCGATTGGATATGAGATAACCAAAGAAGCGTACAGGCGGGCGGGCGGCACGATGGAACTCCCCGAACCCGCTCCGAGATTCAGTCTTTCCTCAAGAATGTCTCCCACGTACAAAGCCGAGGTGCTTGAACTCAAAGAGAATTCACAGATCGTCAGAGACTGGAAAGGAAATGTCTGCGAAATCGGATTGGAATTCGATGTCAGCTATTTGGAGAGCGCGGTGGATTTCGTGACCAGACGCTGGATCAAGTGTCCCGTTGAGAGCCGCGGGGACTGGCTTGATATGAAAAAACGCTATGTCGCCTCGGACTCGTCTAGAATAGCGGAGGACTCCGACAAATTCCGAGAATTCGGCGAACGGGATTTCTATTCGGGAATAGGCTTCAACGGTCCATATTGGCAACTTCGCGAGTGGTGCGGTTTCGAGGGACTGAGCATGATGTTCTACGACGATCCGGCGCTGGTGAGAGAGATGATAGAGTTCTGGGAAGAGTACGTCTCAGCCCTGCTCGATAGAGTATTCGAGATATACACTCCCGACGAAGTACACATATCCGAGGACATGGCGTACAAAGGCTTTTCAATGCTCTCTCCGGCGATGACCAGGGATTTTCTTCTGCCGACTTGGCGGCGGTGGGGGGAGAAAATAAACACGGCGGGAGTCCCGATATACTCGATGGACTCCGACGGATTCATCGGAGAGCTTATCCCGATATGGCTCGATGCCGGATTCAACGCCTGCGACCCGATCGAGGTGGCCGCCGGAAACGACATCCGCGAGTTCCGCGGAAAATTCGGACATGAAATGGCCTACCGCGGCGGCGTGGACAAACGGGAGATGGCGAAGGGAGGCGTCCATATCGAACGCGAGATGGAGCGCTTGAAACCCGTCATCGACGACGGTGGCTACATTCCGGGCTGCGACCACGGCGTCCCGTCCGACGTCTCATGGCCGAACTTCGTCCACTACTGCGGAATACTCGCCCGCATGACTGGTTGGATGTAACTGCGGAGCGCGTTTGAAAAAAACGGTTTCCGTGGTATGTTGAGAACGGATTCCTCTAGGCGAACGAATAATAGTGAAATAAAACAATGAAAGAATCAGTATACATAGAGACCAGTATAATCAGCTATCTTTGCTCCCGTCCCTCACGGGATTTGATTATTGCCGCCAAACAGGAGGCGACTCGTGAATGGTGGGAAAACATAAGAAACAAAAATGATATCTACATATCTTCTCTTGTCGTTGATGAGGCTTCTCAAGGAGATAGATGCCTTGCGATCAAACGAAAGGAGCTTATTGCCGGAGTTCCACTTCTTCCTCAAACGGAAAACTGCGCTAAATTGGCATATGAACTGTTAAATGCGCATGCGTTTCCCGAAAAAGCGGTAGCAGATGCTCATCATGTTGCGATCGCTTCAGTTTATCAGGTCAATTTCCTTTTAAGCTGAAACTGCAAACATATCGTGAACCCGCATATGCAGAATAAAATTAGAGAGACGGTTGAGCGTTTTAATTATAAACCACCTGTCATCTGTACACCATTTGAATTAATGGAGGAGATATGATTATGAAACAGGATCCAATCCTGCGGGAATTGCGTAAGGTACGCGACAGAATAGCGGAAAAATGTGATTACGACCCTTATAAACTTGAAGAATATTTAAACAGAAATAAAAAGGAATGGAAAAAT
>JAADHT010000052.1 GCA_013151705.1 Kiritimatiellota bacterium
ACAACATACCGCCACAAATCTCATTTCAAATCTCCTCATTTGAGTTCTCCTTGTATTATCTCAAGTTCGACGACATACGCGCCGCGGAAATGGGCCAAATGAGCCGAATGGGACTATGGGACGCCTTCGGCGAAAAGTGGAGCGGGAAAGGCTCTCTCGAGCTTCGGTTTCCAACGTCAAAATCGCTCCATGGGAGCGACGCGTTCAAAAAAAAGCATGACGAGCGACCGCTTGAATTATTAGGCGCTATTTGAAAAACTCCCGCTATCTCACGCCCCATTGCGTCAAGTACTGGAGAGCGCTATTTCCGCGAAGAATCCGATATCGGTTTCAGACTCGAGAGCCGCCCTCCCACCTGGGAACGCGATCGAGGCACGGCTCAATGAGTGATGATGACGTTTTCATTCCGAGGCACCAGCACCACCAGATATCTGATCGAATCAAAATCCACCGCGGGCTTGACGACGACCTCGGCAGTGAGTTTGTCAATTATTCTCACAGCCGGCGAATCGGAACCGGCGATCCCGCCGATGAGAAGATCCGGCGGCGTAACGTTTTTCGTGAGTCCGGAGGTTACGACGAATTCTCCGACGGAATAGTGCGAGAAAACCGGCAACGCCGTGGCTAGAACCATCGGTTCTCCCCTCCAAGATGTCGTTCCACGTAAAATTCCAGGAGCCTTCGTTTTCCTCAACAACACACTCAATCTGCATCTGCCGCTGAATATCGTCTCCACCTGCGACGAATGTTCCGAAACGGCAATGATTCGACCGACCACTCCAAAAGGGAATTCAGGATTATCGACTCCCTTCACGCGGCATACGACTATCGAGCCAACTTTGATCCCTTCGCTGCCGCCTTTGTTGATGGAAAAGCTCTCGT
The DNA here is from genome assembly GCA_013151705.1 of Kiritimatiellota bacterium. Classification (GTDB taxonomy): domain Bacteria; phylum Verrucomicrobiota; class Lentisphaeria; order Victivallales; family JAADHT01; genus JAADHT01. Next base: position 883 of record JAADHT010000052.1, read on the forward strand.
ACCAGAAAGCCGGATCACGGAGATATACTTCGGCGAAAACGCATTTGAATCCGGGTTTCGGCTTGATTCTCAATAGCTCCTCCAAACGTCGCTTGTCCTCCATCGCCGAACGCAAAGGCTTCAACTCCGCGGCCAACTCCTCGTTCACCGTCTTTAGATTGAGTAGTTCGTCGATGAGTTTCGTTTTGCTTTTGAGGAGCAGCGACTCCCGAAGAGTGGCGCTTTCGGCATGGACGACGGGATATAGAAACGGATAGTAGAATTCGGAAGAGAGGCGGTGCAGCGTGCGTCTGAAAATCTGCGATGCGCAAGCCAATCCGACTATGACAATGAGGACGATAATCGCGGATATTTTGTTTTTCGACATCAGTTCTCCTCCCCTCCGCCATTCGACAAAAGACAAGGTTGTTTGAAAAGACTGAACGACCGCGCGGCATACTTTCGCAACTGGCTCTATTGACCGAAGGATTTCTCTTTTGAGTCCAAAAAGGAATGAAGCCGCGGCCACAAACGCCGCCTCGCCCGAAGGCCGCGGTCTATCTCGCCGAGTTGCGGAGCGTAAAGCAAGGCCGGGGGAACGACTGAACGCTCGATTTTTCCGACGAAGGCCTCTATTCTCTGTTTTTTATCCAAAGCGTTGTAGAAATCCGCCTCCGCCGCGGCCATATTTTTCTTGAAGGCATCCGGCTGTTCTCGAACCAGCAACGATAAAGCCGAGCGCATTCTGCCCAAAGGCTCCTGCAATCCATCCGGCATCATCATCATCAACAAAGCGAAATCGCGCTGTTTGGCGACTATAACCAATTTGGGATTCTCCATTTTGCCCAATTCGTCGGCAATGTCGCGCAAGACGCGGCACCGCATCTCCGACGGCCGCTCGATTCCGGTTGAAGTGGCGAATGGTTTCGTGGCGTATTTCACTTTACCGTATTCCAAAAACATCCTCTCCGCCGACGAAGCGTCCAGCGGATTGAAGATATTGACAGCCGACCGCAAGACCGCGTCAGCCAGCCATTCGCTGAAAACGTCCCGCTTACCCTGGACCGCTCCATCGACCGGCGGGCGCCCTAGAGCGGGTATGGAGTCCTTCAGAGCGACGCGGAAAGATTTGCCCGGAGAGGCTCCCTTAAAGGAAAGGTTTATTATATCCTCCAACAGTTTTTTTCCTTTCGGCAGCCTCAAAACGGAGTTCAAGGTTATTTCAGATATCTCCATAGCCAACTTGAACGACGGCCCGTCGTTCGGCGAAGGCGGATGATCCACGACACTCATCAAATCAGGAAGCTTCCCTGATAAAACGAGAGCGTGCGCTCCCGGATACACCACCATTCCCGGGGTTCGCCGTCTCCGCGTTTTTCTAATCGCTTTCCGTAGAACGCCATAGACAATCCACCGCGGAATGTTCCGATATCCCTTTCCTCGAGAAACTCCGGCTTTCTTCAGAATGATCCAAGCCGCGAGTTTAGCGAGCAACGACGGATGGTTTTTCAAATCTCCGATATCGTCGGACAGGAACACCCTGAGTTTTTTGAATGATGTTCTGGAGACTCTACATTTGGATTTCAACTGTTTAGCGTCGATGGCGACAATGGTGTAGTCGATTTTTCGACCGCCAGGCTCCCGTGGAAGGATTTTAGAGACTTCTCGGTCGCACAACCGAATAAAGCGCTCCACGCCGACGGGTAGCGCATGGGCTGTTTTCCCAGTGAAGACGCGTATGGAGGCCGACGACGACGGGATATCGAGCAACAAAGATAGAACGGCGAAAAACACCAGTACTGAAAACATGCGGTTGTTGTAGGGAAATTTTCCCATGGCGTTTAGTTCACGTTTTCGATTTTGACGGATTCTTTGCCTTTTCTGAAGGCCTCGATGTTCAAATTCACAAGATTCGCCTTCTTGGCGAACGTCTTTCGAATTGCTTCCTCAAAGGCCTCTTCGTAATTCACCTGTTCAATGCCTCTCAAACAGGCGGCGAAGGCTCCCATTATGGCTGAGTTCGCACATTTTGGATTGCCCAGCTCGATCGCTATTCTGCCGGCCTCGACCGAATAGGTTCTCCTATCCGTGTCCGGACGCTCAATATTCGTCCTGTCGTAAAGCAGAAGCCCTTTTGGAAGCAAGTCGGGCAGAAACTTGTCCATGGATGGCTGATTCATAGTGATAAGCAGATTGGTCTCCTTCACGATTGGAGAACCTATTTCATTGTTACTCAAGACCACCGAGCAGTTGGCGGTTCCACCACGCATCTCCGGTCCGTAGGATGGAAGCCAGGATACGTTTATGTCCCGCGACTGCCCCATCTCAGCGATCATCAAACCGAGGCTCAAAACTCCCTGGCCGCCGAAACCGGCACATTTGATTCTCAACTCTTTCCGGAGTTTCGCCTCCTTTTTTCTCCAATCCAAGCCACTGTCGGCCGGAAAAAGCGCCTCGACGACCTTCTCTTTGTCGAAAACGGGTTCCGGCCTCTCGATTGGAGAGCGGTCGGAAGCCACGTCTTTGAAACGCCCCAAAGGAAAATACGGAATCATGTTGTTTTCAATCCAGTCGTCCGCCTCGCTAGCGTTTTTCTTGAGATTGACGGGGCATGCGGCGAGAAATTCAATCAGCGAGAAGCCCCTCTTCTCCCTCATATAGGTCAAACCTTTCCTGAGCGCCGTTCTGGCCGCTCTGATGTTTTTGGTGGATGTCAAAGCCACGCGCTCGACATATATCGGGGATTCCAAGGCGGCCACCATTTCAGCGACCTTCAAAGGATAGCCCTCGTTCGTCGCCGAGCGTCCGTACGGAGATGTGGCCGTTTTCTGTCCTACAAGCGTGGTCGGAGCCATTTGCCCGCTGGTCATTCCGTAAATGCCGTTGTTCACGAAGCAGACGGTCATATTCTCACCGCGGTTCGCCGCCTGGAGGAAATTATTCAAGCCTATGGCACCCAAGTCGCCGTCTCCCTGGTAGGAGATGACGAAACTGTCGGGATTCGCCCTTATCATGCCGGTGGCCACGGCCGGCGCTCTTCCATGTGGCACGGATATCCCACCGCAATCGAAATAGTAGTACGCGAAAACCGCGCACCCCACTGGAGAGATGACTATCATCTTGTCCCGCATCCCCAAATCGATGAGTGCCTCGGCGATCAATTTGTGAAGGATGCCGTGGCCGCACCCGGGGCAATAGTGCATATTCTTTTTTATCGGACCGGGTCTTCTGTCGAAGGTTTCGAAAAACCCTTTCGAGCGACCGAATTTAACTGTCTCATTCACACTCATTTCAGTATTTCCCCGCATTTGCCGGTTATCTCTTCAAGGCTTGGAACGTTTCCTCCCATGCGGTTGAGCAATCGAACGGGTTTCGAGCATTCGATGGCCAGCCTCACGTCGTCGATCATCTGTCCGTTACTCATTTCGACGCATAGAAAAGAGTCGGCGTTCCCGACCAAACGGCGAAGAGCGTCGACGGGAAAAGGAAACAGGGACTTGGGTCTCAACATTCCCACCTTCCGGCCTTCGGACCGCAGGGTGTCCACGGCGGAGCGGATTAAGCGGCTGATGATTCCGTAGCCGACCATTATCAGCTCGGCGTCATCAACCATATACGCCTCGTACCGTTGCTCGTTCCTCATAATCTCAGCGTATTTCGCCTGCAATTTCAAGTTCACCGACTCCAAATCGTCGTAGTCCAGATAGATGGAGGTGATCATATTGCGTCTGGTCTCCGCGGTGCCGGCCAACGCCCATTCCGGCAACGGTTTTTTCCCTATGGGATCCGGCAGTGAGACCGATTCGAGCATCTGCCCGACCACGCCATCGGTGAGAACGTACACGGGAGTGCGGTATTTATCGGCCAGATCAAATGCCTTGAAAGTGAAATCACACATCTCCTGGGGAGAGTTGGGCGCCAACACGACGCATTTGTAGCTTCCGTGTCCGCCACCTTTCACAACTTGGTTGTAATCAGACTGTTCGGGTCCGATATTGCCCAAGCCGGGACCTCCCCTCATAACATCTATTATCACCGCCGGCAATTCACAAGTGGCTATGTATGACACGCCCTCCTGTTTGAGACTGATTCCGAGTCCGGACGAGGCCGTCAAGGCTCTGTGTCCGGCCGCCGACGCGCCGAAAACCATGTTGATGGCGGCGATCTCCGATTCGGCCTGCAAAAAAGTCCTGTTCAGTTTCGGAAAAAATTCCGCGGATGTGTTGGCTATTTCACTCGCCGGGGTTATGGGGTAACCAAAAAAACATTCGCATCCGGCCAAAAGCGCTCCGTAAACGGAAGCTTCGTTTCCTTTCAGCAACAATTTTCTAGTGTTGAAACTCATAGATTCTTTAACCATCGAAATCGACACGGGGGCATCCTGAAGACGCTCCTATTCATGCGAAAAGCCGAACGGCTCTCACTTTTTTTTCTCATACACGGTTATGGCGCCAGGCTCCGGACAGGCGTAGAAACACGCTCCGCAACCGATGCAACCCTCATCGGCGTATTCGACATATACCACTCCCATCATATTCACCTGGTCGGTGGGAACTATCACTTCTCGTGGGCAGGCATTGACGCATCGCAGACACCCTTTGCATTCATCGGAAATAATCTCGACTCTGAATTTTTCCTCTGTGGCACCCGACATGCGCGGCTCCAAATTTAAAGACTAGACGCTTGAGGCTATCGCAAAACATCAAATTCGAACGACTTACGACTCGACGGCGAAAAAACTTGGTTTAGATGGTTTGAGCGGAAGAACGCAACCCGCGTTCCGAAGAGTCCGTTATCGCGGGATATGGAGAAGTATGTCCGCAAAACCACCTGACCAGCAATCCAACACCGACCACAATGCCGCCCCGCGATGATTAGGACATCGGAAGTTGTTATTTCTGTTCTTCATCCTCACGCTGGAAAAAGGAAAGGAATCCAGTCTGCCTGCCTTCCTTATCCGTTTTAAGCTTTCTCAACGCCGTTGTTTTCGTCACTTGAAACGCCGTCTGCTGCAATAGGTTCTCGTATTTCTGTTGTTTTCTGAACTGCGCCGAGGATGTGATATCCTCCTCTTCTCTGACGGAACGATCGCTGACGAGGAAGACGGTGTTTCCAAGACGGATATGGTCTCCCATCTTCAATGACTGCACTCCAGTCATGAAATTATTGTTCAATCTGAGTCCATTGGTGCTGTTCAAATCCTCAAGCGACAGACTGTCTCCGTCGACATGGACTTTGCAATGGTAACGTGAGGTTTTTCTATCAAAAACGCAAATAGTGTTTTTCTCGCTGCGTCCAATGGTGTTCTCGCCTTGGATTAGCTCGTACTCCTCTCCTTTGTTCATTCCGCTTAGACATACCAATTTGGGCATGACTCGCTCCTTGCTAATGCTTTCAACCAAAATTGTCGTTCAATTCGAATACCGCATAAGACAAAGGAAGATATTGGCTGATTTCACTATTGCAAGTTTTTTATCGAAAAAAAAATCGAAAAGTTATGTGAAAACCAGCGGATGGCGCTATATTTGATAGACGAGCGAGATAGGTTTTTTCGTACTTTGAACATTTCCCCCTCGGCTTTCAGTCAGAGATTTTCCTCCGCGAAGTGGAAATCTCGCTATGGAAGCTCTTGTCCGGAAGCGCGCCCGCTCGTTTCGCGCGCGTCCCTGGTGGTGGTCGTTTTTTTAAGGAGAAGAAGATTATGGAGGTCTACAATTTCAGCGCGGGTCCGGCGATGTTGCCTAAAGAAGTAATGAATCAGGCGAAGGAACATTTCACGGATTTCGCCGGTACCGGTTGCGGATTGGTCGAACTTTCGCACAGAGGACCGGAATTCTCAAAGGTTTTGGATGAGGCGCAAACAGACCTCCGCGAGCTAATGGAGATAAGCGACGACTACGCTATATGCTTCATTCAAGGCGGAGCGAGCATGCAGTTCGCAATGATCCCGATGAATCTGATGCTTCCGGATGGTTTCGCTGAATACGCCGACACCGGCACCTGGTCCGCGAAAGCGATGAAGGAAGCGGAACTTTTCGGCGATGTGAGAACGATCGCTTCAAGCAAAGATTCCAACTACGACAAAATCCCCGTCATACGCCACTGGTCGCCGGACGACAAGGCGTCGTATCTCCACATAACCACGAACAACACTATCGCCGGAACCCAGTACCACGCCTTTCCGACCAGCAAGGCTCCGTTGATAGCCGACATGTCCAGTGACATAATGTCAAGGAAAATCAACGTTGATGATTTCGCGATGATCTATGCCGGCGCCCAGAAAAATCTCGCTCCCAGCGGAATGGCGCTCGTCATCATCCGCAAGAATTTGGCGGAAAGGGCTCCAAAGAATCTCCCCACGATGTTGAAATACTCGACCTACATAGAAAAAGACTCGATGTTCAACACGCCGCCCACCTTCACCATTTATGTGTTCGGCCTCGTTCTCAAATGGCTTAAGAGGATGGGCGGTCTGGCTGAAATGGAGGAGATCAACGACGCGAAGTCCGAGGCGCTCTATGAACTCATCGACACATCGGATTTCTACCGTTCCCCAGTCTTTCCCGAAAGCAGATCTAAAATGAACGTCGTATTCAGACTGCCAAGCGAGGAACTTGAAGCGAAATTCGTGGCGGACGCGAAAAAAAAGGGGCTGTCAGGCTTGAAAGGACACCGCTCGGTGGGCGGAATCAGAGCGAGCATCTACAACGCTATGCCTTTGCGGGGAGTCGAAACACTCGTGGATTTCATGAACGACTTCGCGCGGGAAAACGGCTGAAGCGCTCGTGGAAACACCAAAGCGAATGGAGGACGCCCGGAATGTTTCGCGCGTCCAACTCCGAATATCTCGCTGAATTCCCGAGTATCGATTTCAATGGCGGGTTCAACCATGGATGCGAACAACATACCGTTTCATCAAGGCAGGTTCTGGCGTTCCGACGGCGCCGGCGACTATGTGGTTTGCGACCTCTGTCCAAGAAACTGCCGGATTCCCCCTGGAGGAACGGGTTGGTGCGGAGTAAGACAAAACATTGACGGACAATTGTTTTCCCTCGCGTACGGCCGCCCGGTCGCCCTTCAGATAGACCCGATAGAGAAAAAGCCGCTCGCCGAGTTTCTGCCCGGCACGAAAACGTTCTCGATCGGAACATACGGCTGCAATTTGGACTGCTCGTTCTGTCAAAACCATCATCTTTCCCGTGGCCGCTATACTGAAAACGAAGGGAACGGTTCAGCCGATTTCGTCGAGCCGGAGGAGATTGTCGGAATGGCTTTGGAAAGCGGTTGCGAATCAGTGGCGTTCACATACAACGAGCCAATCGTCTGGGCGGAATACCTCGCTGACATCGCGGAACTCGCACACGCCGCGAATCTCGCGACCGTGATGGTTTCCAACGCGTACATCGCGCGGAAACCGGCGGAAAAGTTACTGCCTCTGATAGACGCCGCCAATTTCGATATGAAAGGATGTTCGGAGGATTTCTACAAAAACATGACAGGAGGCCGTCTGTCGGACGTTTTGGAAACCATAAAACTCTACAGCTCGATGGGCGGCCATCTGGAGCTGACCAACCTGGTCATCCCCGGCGAGAACGACTCTCCGGAAATAATTAAAGCGTATCTCGAATGGGTGGCGTCCAACCTTCCGATGTCCACGCCGCTTCATTTCTCCGCTTATTTTCCGCGGCACAGGTTCCACACGGCTCCACGGACTCCACCATCGACGCTAATGCGGATACGCGAGACGGCGATCGCCGCCGGTTTCACCTCACTGCATTTAGGAAACATCTGACCAACGCGGTGGAATTGTCATGAAGCGGGATTCGCAATTAGTAGGGCGGAGCGTCCCCGCCCGCCAGGTTCGGACTCCGTAGGGCGTAACGATGAAAAGCGCCCTTGAAAAAATGATGGCGACAAGAACGCACGAGCCATTGGAATAGCGATGTTCCGTCAAGTGAAGAACGGAAAAGAAATGGCGGTGGAAAAGGTTCCCTCTGGAACAATAACGTTTCGCGTCCCCCCGCTCCACTACAAAATCAAAAAAGGAAACAATAATGATTGAGAAAACGATTGAACTCTTTGAGAAGAGTTACGGAATGAAACCCGCGGCGATGGCGAAGGCTCCCGGTCGCCTGGAGGTCCTTGGCAACCACACCGACTACAACGAGGGAGTGGTGGTGAGCGCGGCCGTTGGGCAATCAACGCTCTTCGCCATTTCGCCGATAGATGGAACGGAATGTGAAATCCGCGATTTCCGCGACTCGAGCGTCAGGACATTCGACTTGAACGACATTGACGCGCCGGTCTCGGGCGACTGGAGCAACTACGTAAAGGGCGTGGTCAGCGAAATCCGCGCCAGGGGAGCGGATGTCGGGGCGTTCAAAGCCGCCATTCTGAGCGACATTCCGCTTTCGGCCGGAATGAGCAGCTCGGCGGCGCTTGAGACATCCGCCGGATTCGCGTTCGCCGAGGTTTTCGATCTGGATTTCGACAAAACGGAATGGGCGCGGATCGGACAAGGAGTCGAGAACAACTATCTTAGTGTGAAAACCGGACTTCTGGATCAATTCAGCTCCATCTACGGCGAGGTCGATCAATTGATTTTCTGCGATTTCCGCGAAGTCGCCGTCAAAGGACTCGTTCCGGTGCCGTCCGACTACGTATTCGTGGTCGCCAACTCTATGATCAAACACGATTTGGTCGATTCCGAGTACAATACCAGACGCGAGAGCTGCGAAAGAACGGTCTCTCTGATCAAAAAACGCCACCCGTGGGTATCGGCTCTCCGCGACGTTAGTTTTCAACTACTGGAATCTTGCGGGGACATCGTTCCAAAACGGGATTCGCGGATCGCCTCGCACGTGGT
>JAADHT010000056.1:0-8447 GCA_013151705.1 Kiritimatiellota bacterium
TGGAGGAGTTGAAGACGATCACGGGGTGAGTGCGTGTTTTAAGATTTTTCAACCACTTATAAAATTGATTGATCGTCAATGCGGGCGACCAGGTTTCGACTGGACGGGCATACGTAGGGCTGTCTCGCCGACCGCGGCGAGTCCCTCGGCGTGGAAAAGGTCGTTGAAGGTGGCGGACGCGTCGAAAACGCTGGCGGAAGACATTACGACGCGTCGGCCAAGTTCCCTCAATCCTCTGTATCGGAAGTGAGGGAAATCCGTCTTGTCTCGCGACAAACGCGTCCGCATTGCATTCAACGACACGCCAAATCCAACATCACAGGCTCCATCCAACACGGATAAAACCGCTAATCCGTATGTTTTTTCAAGTCCGCCTCAAACAATGACGAAACTTACTTCGACTTTTCATCGACGCAAAAAATATTTTGGTAAAAAACGCGTTTTTTTTCCGACCGACGGCTTGTTTTATTTGAAGCACCCATTATTATTACGCTTCCCCGCCTGGAAAGGAGGGGAGAGCCACGTGCGTATCGTGGGTTGGTAGCTCAGTGGTAGTAGCATCTGCCTTTTAAGCAGAGGGTCCTGGGTTCGAGTCCCAGCCAACCCACCATTTCATTCCAGTCGCCATTCAGATAATCCTCGCTCGGCGATGGAATGAGAAATAACGGTGGTTCGCCCGATTTTTTTTTAAGCGCCTAGTCGCTTTATTTGACATTGTCAGACGAATGAAACGGAGATATCCAATGAGTAATAGATGTGAGATATGCGGAAAAGGTCGCACGGTTGGCGGCTCCATAACCCGCAGAGGTTTGGCTAAAAAAGCAGGTGGCATCGGAATGCACGTTGTCAAAAACAACAAAAGAGTGTTCCATCCCAATATACAATCCGTCCGCGTTTCCGAAGGCGGCCGCACGGTCAGGAAAAAAGTTTGCGCGGCATGTATCAGATCAGGCAAAATCAAAAAAAACTGACGATTTCCGCCTGATTTCTCCGTTTGCCGACAAAATCGAGCGCTCGAAACAATCCGGACGCTCAAACCGTCAAGGGGGCGGAATTGAGGTGTTTCACCGAAAAGAGTTTCGTCTTTTCGTTGAAAGCGCTCTTTCGCTTGACGGAAATTAAAGGGGTTTTGAAAACTTTTCCGTCATACGCGTCGGAAAAGTTTTTTTTGTTTCGGGAGGTGTGAATGCCGTATATTTTATATGATGACAGAGGTATTAAAAAAAGCTTCGCCCTACCTGAAGACAAAATGGTTGTTTTCGGGCGGGAAGACCATGTGGAGTTTCAAATCCTTCGTGATTCATTGGTGAGCCGCGAGCATTTCGCAATCGACAAAGACGACGCTGGAGATTTCGTGTTGGTCGAGCTGGGCGCCTCGAACGGAACTTTCCTTAACGACAACCAGTTGGAGGCAAACTCCATAACGAAACTGAAAACCGGAGACCGCATCCGCGCCGGACGCCAAAATTTCATATACAGTCTCAAACCAGCGAAAAAGTCAACGACCACATCACTCGTCAAAGACGTTTTGAAGGACATAGACAAGAAAGACTATAAAACATTGATGAACGAGATAGTCAGTCAGGTGAAGAAGTAAGGGGAAAGTTCTAAAGTTCTAAAGTTCTGAAGTTCTGAAATGCGGAAAAAGTAGAGCGGAGCGTCCCCGCCCGCTCATCCTCAACTTGATTCGGTGAAATGATTCCGGTGTCGTGGCGGTGCTGGTATGTTAAAGTTCTGAAATGCGAATTCCTTAGTCCCACATTGAAGATTCAACATCAAAAATCCCCCTTTCTCCGCCCCACTGCGCTGTGTAGGGCCATTTCGCCGAAATGGCCCCCCGGGGAACCGTCGCCCGCGCGAATCGCGCCCGCTAACCCACTCCTCCCACTTAAAAAGCGTGGTTTTCGGGGGGCGGAGGGACCGATGGACTCAAGGGGTGCGGAAACGGCACGGCATCACGGCATTACCGCCCCCCCCGCCTCACCCATCTCCAATTCTCCGTTTCACACTTGTAACACCAAAAGAAAGGTCGTATATTGCGTTTTTCTAACGTTCGCGACACTCTTTCGTTCGACGTTGGATGTTCGACGTTCGTTTCCTTTCGGAAAACATCGACAAAGGGAATTTCACCGAAATGTCCACCAGCTACTCTTTAAGGTATCCGGAAGAGATTAAATTCGGAAGCGGGGCGAGTGCCAATATTGCAGAAGTCCTTCCACCCGAAGGTCCGGTTCTTCTGGTCACTGGACGCAGCGCTTTATCCAATGGTTTGGCAGAGCGTTTCAAGAAGCTTCTAGCGTCGCATGAAATCATCGACGCGACCGGAATGTCGTCGCCCGAACCGACATTGGAGTGCGTCGACGCAATCATTGAAACCGGACGAGCCGGAAACGCTAAAATAGTCGTCGCCGTCGGTGGAGGCAGTTGCATAGACGCAACAAAGGCCGCCGCCGCCATAATTCCGGAATCTCCCGCGAAAACCGCTGATTTTTTCAACGGCGAACGCTCCGTGGTAAAACGGGGGCTCTTCCTCGCCGCCCTTCCGACGACCGCAGGCACCGGCGCCGAAATAACAAGCAACGCCGTTCTAACAGAATCCGCTCTGAAAATAAAAAAATCCATCAGAAGCCCTTTCATGGTGCCGGACACGGCGATAATCGACCCCGAACTAACCATTTCATCACCTCCCGGCGTCACTGCCGCCAGCGGGATGGACGCTTTCACGCAAGCGCTGGAGTCGTTCACGTCCTCGAACGCTAATTCCGTAACCCGTCCACTCGCCGAAACGTCGATGGTCAAGATTTTCGCGAATATCGCGGCAGCCACGGCAGACGGCTCGGATTTGAATGCCAGAACGGAAATGGCGGAGGGCAGCATGCTCTCGGCGATGTCCTTCTCGCAAAGCGGACTCGGAGCCGTGCATGGCCTGGCGCATCCCATAGGCTCCTTGTTGAAGTTGCCACACGGTAAAGTCTGCGCCATATTACTGCCAGTGGTTATGAAATGGAACAAAACCGTATGCGAACTGGAATATGCGAGAATCGCGGATGCCTGCGGGGTGTCCAAAGGCGCTGACGGAATGATTGAAGCCATAAGGAATCTGAATGCCGAATTGGGCGTTCCCGATGAATTGCGCTCGTCCGGACTCGACGATAAACACTTTGATTTCATAATAAAAAATTGCAGAAGCAGAAGTATGAGCGGCAATCCAAGACCGATGAGCGACGACGATGTTGAAGAGCTGATAGCGTCTCTAATTCGGCCCCTGGTCTGATCGCAAAGAGCGCGAACCCTCCGCACTACTGTCTAAAGGCACTAAAATATGGAGCGGGCAAGATATGCGGATCAATCATTGGAGGAAGGAGCTAGAATGGAGGAGGGCACGCCCCAGTCCGATCCATCGGTGGCCGCTTTGGAGCCGGGAGTTCCGGGAACGAGTCGCCAATCGCCTTTCAGATGGTTGTTGAATTGCGGTGGGTCGTATATGTTGTTTCTCGTCTTGATGAAACGCCTGATCCGGCTTTTCGTGGAGGCTATGTCCCTTTTCTTGAAAAATTCCGTTTTCCTGTCTCTCACGCAATATCCCTTCTCACCAAAAATCAAGGTATTCTCGAATTTGCATTTTCTGTTCGTGTGGTCGCGAAAAAAAGTGAGGGCGAAACCTCTTCCATAAATGATGGAGTTTCGAATGTCAAGCGTTTTCGTGTTTATCCTCAACGGGGATACGCTCTCGTCATTGGATGCGAATGTGCAATGATCGACGCTCAATCGTTCCGAGTTGTCGATCAACACGGTGAGTGCGAGAGTATTGACTATTGAGCAGTCGTTGGATTTCACGATTTTGATTCCGCCGCCATCCAAACTACAGTTTTTCAATGAGCCGTCGGAAGCGTTGACTAATTCGACATTCAAATTTTTAAAAGATAAATTCACTAGCGAGCATTTGCGGGATTTTATGACCAACGGTCCGCCTGTCAACAATGTTCCCCGGGCACCGGATATGGTGATATTGCTCGATGATATGACAGTTCTCCCTATTTTGAATTTAGTCGCCGGAAGTTTGATTACAGAGCCGGATTTCGCGGAGGCCACGATGGACGCTAAATTATCTTTCGGAGAAACGGAGATCTCGCTGGGAATGTCAATTCGAACATCCTTTCCGGTACCCGAATTGCGTTTGCAGAACAAAAGCACCGCGTCAACCAAATTGGCGTGTGTTTTCATAAAAGCGCTTTCAACGTTTTCTGTGGCGAAACGGGTTGTCTCGGAAGCGAGCTTGCCAGCGTTTTGCCGGGAGATCTTGGCTTTCGCCAATTCCAACAGCAAGTTTTCAGGCGCGGCCGCATCAAAATTCATAGAGTATGACTTGAGTATGCCGGCGAACTCGTTTACAATCCGTTTTTCTTCGAGCTTCCTCTTTTCCGATAGTTTCTTAACGTTCAAAGCGTCCATAAAAGGTTTGACGGCAGGAGTCGGAAGTTCCTTGAAAGCCTTCTCGGCGGACTCATAGTCTCCAGCAGCGGCGAAAACCAAACCACGCGCCAACAAAGGCATTTTCAAAATGGAAGCGGTATCGGGGAGATCGGACGGGGAAGCGGTTGGTCCGTTTGCACCTCCATAAGTTTCAATCTCATTCAACCACTTGGATTTCAAAACCGACAAGCGTTTGGTGTCTGTCGAGTAGTCGCGCAAAACGCGCGCCGCCTCCGCGATTTCGCCGTTCAACAGCAGAGGAGCGAGTTTTTCCGCGAGGTTCGCGATGCCGGCGTTAATTTTGTTTCGTGATTGGACTTTGGAGTCGGCTATGCCTTTAATCTCTCTCATCAACCTTTTTCTCGCGAACAAGCTTTCTGTTTTCATCGGTCCGTCATATTCATTCACGAACGCCAAAGCCTTCTCGTAATCTCCCGCTTCGAACATAGGAGCGATATCCTTCCGAATACGTTTGATGACAATTCTCGCTCTATCCTCCATCAAACTTGCCTTTCGAGCTGCGATGAAGTCGGTTTTCTCACGTATCATATTAACGATGTCGAAACGATCGAGATTGACCGCCTCGGGGATCACAGCCTCCAAACGCTTCAAAGCTCCATCAAAATCGTCTGGATGCTCCCTGCTGTATTTCAACGCTTTTTTCAGATGATCGTCAAGCATAGCCATTGGAGAGGTTCGTCTCCGAGTCGTCCGTCTACCGTGTGATGATTCGCCTTTCCGATTCACCTCGGAAACTTGAACGCGTGGCGAAGATTCATTCGAAACCTCAATTGGCGCGTTTTGTGTTTTTTCCCTGGATCGCTCTCCGCTCCACCAGAAAACCAGAAACGCAAAGACGAGGAACGACGAGACGGAGAGAGCCACTATCAAACCGGAATGACGCGTCATAAAGTTTTTCTTGCATCTGGTGTTTCTCAACGCCACTTGAATATGACGCGTTTTTTTATTGTGGTCCACCGGTTTGGCGATAGTCTCGCTCATTTCCGGTTTTTGAATCTCACGTTCGCGTCTGAACTTCTCGGTTGAAACCGCTATGACGGGATTCAACGCTATGGGCTTGCGTCTATCCGTCCTCGTTTTCATTTTAGAGTAGGATTGTCCGAAATCGTTATTGTCAATTCGTTTCCTGGATTTATGAAGAAGCGCGTCGATTCTCTCCAGCACTTCGTTCCAATCCGAAAAACGCAAAGTGAGGCGTTTGGCGACCATTAGCTGAAACATGGCTTTGGCGTCGTATGGAATTAAAGGCAATTCGCTTTTCAAATCTGGTATCGGAGATTCCGGAATCCTATCTTCCGGCACCAACGCGTACGGATGCGATCCCGTCAAGAGAAAATAAAAGACCATACCCAGCGCGTAGATGTCGCAAGCCGGCGTATCCCCCTTTCCGTTGAGAGCGAATTCAGGACTTATATAGCGTTGGTCCCATATGTTGAATCCTTCCTCGAGAAGGTCTCCGTCCTCCAAAAGCAACTGCGAAAGCCCCAAATTCATCATGCGTATTTCGCGCTGCTCGTTGATTCTGACATTGTGCGGAAGAATGTTTTGATGGATGATTCCCGACTCGCTCCAGGCATCGCGCAACGCCACCGCGCAACGTCTTATGACACGTAAGGAGTTAATCAGATCCAAAGGACCGGTTTTGGCTATGAAAGCGCTCAAATCGATGGATGGGAAAAACTCGAACACGAAATATGTTCTTCCGGGAACCAGGGAAGATGAGACGAGAGGCGCTATTCCCTTTACGCCCAATGATCCCGATCTGACTATCACATCGCAGAACTTATCGAAATGCGTCAGTCTTTTAAGAAAAAAGGTGGTGGGTATCCGGAGCAGAACGTGTTCCAATCCTCGCAACTCGGCATTTACGGGAGTGGCTTGGTAAGTGTTCCAGAGAAGCGAGGTGGCCCGCAGCCGCTCGATGACATATCCGTTGTAATCACTACCGTAGACGAGAAGCGGGTCAGGAACAACGACGATCTCGCCGCAAATTGGACAAGAAACGAATTCCCCTATCAAGGCGTATTCGGCCTGGATGTCGTTTTCGCAGAATTTGCACTGAAAATCCAGCATGATTCAAAACCTTTCAATCTAATTCACCCACCGGGTGAAAGCGTTTTTTTATTTCTCAACCCGAAACGGGTTAATTTTGAGCATACATCCACTACGTTAGGCTCAAACAGCTTCGATGCGACTCCGAAGCTCGTCGGCAATCGCCTCGCCAAACTTGAAACATTCCTCGAGCTGGGCGGGTTCCGGAGCATATAACGCCCGGATTCCATCAGAAACCGTCTCGACGGACATATCCAGAAAATACTGATTGAGCTGTTTCACAGCCTCCCCACTCCAACCGTAGGAACCGAAAGCGGCACCGATGAGATTTTTAGGTTTCAATCCCTTCAGATACGTTAACGCGTCCGCTAGACTAGGGAAAATCTGATTGTTGATCGTCGGCGAACCAATTATCAGCGCTCCGGAATCCAAGACCTCGGTGGCCACCTCGCTTCTGTCGGAACCCGAGAGGGGCAGTATTTTAACATCGACACCGGACGAGCGGATACCGTCAGCGATGGAAGCCGCCATTTTTCCAGTAGCGCCCCACATCGTGTCATAGACTATCACCGCCTTGAGTTTGGGACGCTGTTCCGCCCATTCGCGGTACCACCCCAAAACCCGCGAGATATCCTCGGGTCTTCTCCAAATGGGGCCGTGGTCGGTAGCGAGAACATCAAATTCCAACCCCGTCTCCCCGACGGAATCGAGCAAGGCGATAATCTTGGAAGAGTATGGTAAAAGAATGTTGGCGTAGTACTTTTCGCATTCCCTTTTTATGGTCTCTGACGGATTCTGGTCCGCGAATATCGCGCCGGTAGCCAAATGCATACCGAAAGCGTCTTGCGAGAAAAGAATTTTTCTCTCTTTGAGATAGGAGAACATGCTGTCCGGCCAATGCAGCAAACGGGTCTCGATGAAAGAGAGCGTCAAACCACCCAAATCAAGTTCGTCCCCGGTCTTGACCTCGGTCAAGCGCAAATCGCGGTGAAAATGCGCATTGAGTGCTTTGTTTGACCCCCATTGAGGAAGCGAATACCTTTTCGGGATTGGCCAAATCCACGACATCCGGCAATGCGCCGGAATGGTCCATTTCCGCATGGTTGGAGATTATGTAATCTATTTCGGCGACATCGACAATTGATGAGATCCTGGCCAGCATCTCGTCCTTGAACCGCGACTTGACGGTGTCCACCAAAGTAACCTTGTCGGCTAGGATGAGAAACGCGTTGTACGTCGTGCCGACGTTCGTGGCGTATCCATGGAAATTGCGGATTTCCCAGTCTATCGCCCCCACCCAATAAACATCGTCCGCTATTTTTATGGCGTTCAAATGCCCCATAATTTTATATCTCCAGTGATTCTTTTGCCTGAGTGCGAACCGTGATTCATGAGGCGTGATTCGTGTAAACGAAATCCGGAAAATTCTCAGACCTCACGCCGTTTGCCAATTCGTAAGTATGGCAATGTGTTGTATCTCCTCACCGACAAGCCTCTGAATAATATCTTTATCCTTGTCCGACTTCATGGCGTTGGCCAACGACGCGAAATAGACAACCGTGTTCTTCTCGAATTCCATCGCGAGTTTTTTTATCTCGTCGGCGGTTTCGGTTCCAGTGAGAGACTCCGCAATCGGGCGAAGGTTCGAAAAAACCTCGCCGTCAACCATCGAACGCAAATAGGAGAGCGCCAAATCATCACCGTCAAAGGGCGATTCGACCCCATCCGCGGCGAATTTGTTTTTCAATCCCACAAAAAGTGATTCATGATCGTTCTCCATCTCCGCCAAATCAAGAAGAAACTTTTTACTTGATTCGCCCGTCATAATCTCCGCGGCGCGGACGTAAAAAGCATACCCGTTCCTCTCTATCCGCTCGGCTATCTCAAAAACCTCGCCAATA
>JAADHT010000056.1:8468-15485 GCA_013151705.1 Kiritimatiellota bacterium
GACACACCTCCCGTTTTCAATAATCGCGGACAAGCCGCTGCTTGAAGCGGCAAAAAATTCTCCATCACACGTCACTGAATATAACGCCGATTAGTTCCGTTGACAATCATCAACATATAATAATCGCGGAAATCGCGACAAAGTCAAGGTATAAACCCGACGGCAAACAATAACATACTTGACGCCACCACGGTTTTCAACAGAAAGCGAGACAGGCGCCTCGCACCCGCCACAAGTTCACGCGCCGTAAAAACCTCCATAGGCGGGGAAACTCCAAACAAAGCGCGCGGGCGCGGATTAATGACGGCAAAACATCTGGGAGACGCGAAAAAGCCGTAGAGACGCGAACACCAAGAGGCATCGCGAAACCACGGTGACCTTTCAATCATACCCCAAACTACTCTTCGGAAAACTGGTCTTTACCGACTCCGCACTCGGGACAAACCCAGTCGTCGGGAATATCCTCGAACGCCGTTCCCGGCTCTATCCCACCATCAGGATCTCCGATTTCCGGATCGTAAACCCAATCGCAAGCGTCGCAAACATACTTTTTCATTCAAACTCCTTGACTAATTCGTATAGTAAACTCGGATTCCAACCTAACAGACGCGTTTTGACGGCGGCGGAAGAGACGGGAATCACATGAATCACGGATAAATCAACCGAAATAGCGGTCGAGCAATCCTTTGAAGGCCATTCCATGACGCATCTCGTCCTTGCACATCTCGTGCACGGTGTCGTGAATGGCGTCGAGGTTGAGCTGTTTGGCTTTCGTGGCGAGTTCTTTTTTGCCGGCGCATGCGCCGTTCTCGGCGGCCACTCTGGCATCGAGATTGGCTTTGGTGTCGGCTACCAACACGTCTCCGAGCATTTCCGCGAATCTCGCGGCGTGGTCAGCCTCCTCGAATGCGATGCGTTTGTAGGCCTCGGCCACCTCGGGATATCCCTCGCGGTCCGCCTGGCGACTCATTGCGATGTACATACCGACCTCGCAGCACTCGCCCGTGAAATTGGCGTTTAGTCCTTCGAGAATCTCCGAATCAACTCCTTTGGCCACTCCAACGGTATGCTGATCAGCCCAAGCCAACTCGCCTCCACAAGAGCAACCACAACAAGCCTGCTCGTTGAATTTCTCCGCCGGCGCACCGCATTGAGGACACTTCTCCGGCGCCGAATCTCCCTCATGAACATACCCACACACCGAACATACGAACTTCTTCATAGTTCTCTCCTATTTTTCACACCTGCCGCCGCGTTTGGCTTCGCTCCCCGCGAAATCCGCGTAAAACGGCATTTCAATTAAAAACAAACTTCAGGATCAGCCGTGGCTGAAGACGCTCCAACCCGCGCCATAGGCTTATGCGCCGCGTACGCGGATAAACCACGCCACCGGCGCGTAAGCTTTAGTAGCCCCTGTTCGAAAAGGTCTCGCAGCCATGTGGACACTTATTTCGAGTGTGAGGCCGCGTTTTTTCGCCGAGAATTCAATGCCGAAGCATTGGTGCCGAAGCATTGGGTTCTCGGCGAAAACCGCGGGATCACCCGAAAAAAGCGCCCACCCGAAGGGCTGTGATACCTTTTCGAACAGGATCTATTTACGACTTCGCAACAACAGGCCACACACTCGGATTGGGGCCGAAAATCAAGCGCCGCTGGTCGCCGGCGGCGTATAAGCCCGCTGGCCCAGCTCACGGTCCAGCATAAACAACATATTCGGAAAATCATTGACTCGCTTGACCTGCTTCAGAATAGCGGAGACGCCGGACTCCTCCTCGACTTGCTCGGAAATGAACCACTGCAAAGCCGCGTTGGTCGCGTGATCCTTCTCCTCCAAAGCCAAATCTATCAATTTCCCGATTCTTGAAGTGACCGCGCGCTCATGCGCCAACGTGTCCTCGAAAACCTCGTTGACGTCAGCCCATTCCGTTTTCGGTTTCGGAACAGTGTCGAATTCAACCGAAGCGCCGGAGTCATGCAGAAACTCGTAGAACCTCATCGCATGATCCATCTCCTCCCTAACCTGCACGTTCATCCAGTTCGAAAAACCGGCGAGATCCTTCGATTTCAACCAAGACGACATCGAGGCGTAGACATACGCCGAATAAATCTCGAAGTTCAACTGTTTGTTGAGCTCCACGGCCATTTTTTCCGATACCATGGCAACCTCCTTTTTTCTAAGCTTAACCGACTTCGCACGTACCTGATCAAAATTATCCGCGGATGAAGCGCGTCTTTCGCTCGTGGCCCCGAGCGAAATCAGCACCTCATGCGCTCGCAACACGGCTCGCTCAGACTTTTGCAATTGGCTCTTTCGTCATTTGATTATTAAACTACCACGACAACACTCTTATTTCAAGTGGCCTCGGCAAGACCCGCGGGCGAATTTCCAAATAGACAAAAAAACTCGTCGAATCAGTCAACTCCCCAACTCGCACTTGGCGCATACCCGCTTCAACTCTATCAACACACCCTCGACTCCCCTCAGTGATCGCAAAACGCCCAATGCGCCTTCAACCGTATGCGACTCTCCCAAAGAAAGATCGAAGACCCGGCCACACACCGGACATCTGAAATGATAATGGCGCGAAACATCTCCGTCATAGCGGCGTTTTCCGGCTGACAAGTCAAGCCTGGTAATTACTCCAAGTTCCGACATACGCTCCAAATTCCGATAGACAGTGGCGAGACTGATGTCCGGAACACGTTTTCTGGACATCTCGTAAACCTCATCCGCGGTGGGATGGGTTTTCACAGAGCGCAAATCCTCTAATATAACATCTCTCTGCCGCGTGCTTCTCACCTGAAACCTCCCTTATGTCGATAATAATAATCATTATCAATTAAAAGTCAAGTGCTGTTTCAAAGAAATTCGCGTTTTTTTTAGCAGGACACGAAAAGCGGCGCAAAATACTGAAGTAGCCACGTCTTGGCGCACCGTGTCCCGCAGTCTTGCCCGGCGTAGCTTTAGCGAAGACGGAAGCTCATAGAGCGAAAGCGGAAACGGCCCCGGAAACCGTTGTCCGCGCGAAGCATGCGACAGTCTGTCGAAAAATCCGCGATTTCCATGGATCCAGTAGGTCGCGCCTTCCAGGGCGACATCACACCCACTTCGAGATTTGTCGAAGAGCGGACTCACCCTCATCCTCGTCGGCGACACCGATAACTCTCAACCATACGCCCTCGGGCCGCAGATTCGCGATTATCGCGTCCAACTCATCCAACTCGCAGGTTATTTGCACTCCTTTCCCGGCGTTCTGACACCGTTGAAAAACATCGATCCAATCGCTGGCCCGTTCGTTCCCGGTTCCCCAAACCCACTGAATGGCGTTCAGCGCGGGAACGTCAAGCAGAGAATCCAAATACCGGAGAGCGTCGAGACCATCGAGATGGTATATGGACGCCTCGAAAGCTTCGCATTCTCTTATTACTCCAGGCAGAAAAAAATCCTCGAACATCTCTGTCGAAACCATACAAGAGAAATCGTTCGACGGAATGTGGCTTCTCAAAAACAGGCACACCAGTTTTGGTTACACGCTTCATAAAAACCTCCATCCTTTTGAAAACTGAATCCGCTAAAATGATGCGATTGAAATCTGGAATACACCTGCTATAGTCTGATTTCAATATCAATTTTGACGCACACGCAGGAAAAAATGATGCGAGCCACGCTTGGATACAAACAGAAAACATATCCACTATCGGTGAATTCTGACACTTCTGATTTGGCTTTGCTGGCTTTGGGACGTTTCGAAAGCATGGGAAATTTCAGGTTCGCGCAGCTAGCGCGTTTTCACAGTATGCATGTCATCCATTCCGGCGAAGGCGTTTTCACGGCGGATGAAACCAAACACCGCGTCGGAGCCAATCAAATATTCACTTTTTTTCCGAGCCAGCTCATCAGATACCACGACTTCCCTGAAACGCCTTGGGTGTATACATGGTTGAATTTTTCGGGAGAGAACATCGCCCGATATCTCGCTAGTGTGGGAATAACGAAGGAAAATCCGGTTTTAGACTTGTCGGGACGGCTTATGCTCAAATCGACTCTGGCCCTCGTCGTCAATGAAATCGTGCGCTACAACGCCATAGAAGGATTGGACTACAAATTGTATCACTATCGTACAAATCATGGTGCGAAAATAGACCTTGTCATCCAAAAAAACATGAAATCACCACCAGTCGCGGTGGAAATCAAATCAAGTGTGAATCCGACGGAAGTCGATGTTAAACAATTAATCGACTTCGCCGAAGAATTTCCTGAAGCTAGGCGATTGGTTATTTGCCACACATCCAAGCCATACAGGATAAACGGGATTGATTTCCTTCCGTTTCAGGAGGGTATCAAAGAAATTTTCAAGTAAGCCGAGCCGTTTGTCGGCTCAAGTGTTCCAATAATAGTCGCAAGTGAGAAAATCAGTTATGAGAATATATTATGAATGTCTGCCGTGTTTCGTGAATCAGACTCTGAAGGCCGTCAAGACATTGGACGAGGGATTGCGCGAGAATGTATTGCGCGACTCCATCAGGGCGTTGTCGGAAATAGACTTCTCCATGTCTCCTCCGGAGATGGCGCGTGTCATCTTCGATATGATCGAATGCCACACCGGACCGGTTGACCACTACGAGAACATCAAGCGGAAATCGAATGAATACGTAATGGGAATGCTCGATGATTTGAGAGCGACAATCGCGAGTTCCGCGGACCGTTTCGAAAGCGCCCTGCGTTTGGCGATAGCCGGCAACATCATAGATTTCGGAGCCAAATACGATTTCACGGACGACCTCATCCACGGCGAGGTTGAAGAGGCGGAGAACGCCCCCATCAAACCGGATGAGATAGCCGGACTGAAATCGGAGATAGCCAAAGCCGAACGAATTCTATACCTCGGCGACAACGCCGGGGAAATCGTGTTCGACAAATTGTTCATCGAGGAGCTGCCGCGCGAAAAAATCACTTTCGCGGTCAGAGGTTCCGCGATAATAAACGACGCACTGATGGAAGACGCCGAAAATGTCGGTTTGACGGATCTACTTCCCGTGATATCCAATGGAGCCGCCGTTCCGGGAACCATACTTCATCTATGCTCCGAAAAGTTCCAGCAAGTATTCGCCGAAGCCGATTTGGTGATATCCAAAGGACAAGGGAATTTCGAGACGCTGAGCGACGTCGATAAAAACATATATTTTCTGCTAAAAGTGAAATGCGATGTCGTCGCGAAGCATCTAAACTGCTCGCTTGGCGATTTCGTGGTGAGAAAATCCGGACGCGGGGCAATTTGCCCCCCCGTTACTCTTAAACACTAACTTTCACAGCATCCGCCGAGATGCCCGAAAGACCGGAAATTCGAAGTTGAAAAAGTAGGACGGCCCTTCCAGTCCGCCATCCCAAGTTCCGAAAGACCGGGAAGTCAAACTGGAGACAGCAACGGTAAACATAGGAGGAAAAGGCATTGGTCTCCATTTTCGACAAACTGACATTGACGCTTTGGAGAATTTCCGCCGCGTTGGTAAAAGCTGGATTCGCGGTTTCCGCGTCAATCGCGACGCTGCTCTTCAAAAGAAGAAGCGGAGACTCCAAAGAAAAACCCGGCAAACCTGGCTTCCTCGCGGCGACAGCGCTTCAGCTGGACCGAAAAATGCGCTCGTCGAAAGTCCTCAGACGCTTAGCGTTCGCCGCCTCGCTCCTCTTGGCGGTCTATCTGGCCTATCCACCGTCGCATTGGGGACCTTGGCATAAATATCAAACCGGCATCGCATCGTATTACGGTCCGGGTTTCTGGTTCAACCGTACCGCCAACGGGGACATTTTCATTCCACTGTTTATGACGGCCGCCCACAAAAAGCTTCCATTGGGAACTATTGTGAAAGTGGAGAATGTAGAAACGGGGAAATGCGTGTACGTGACAATCAACGACCGCGGCCCCTTTGTGAAGGGACGAATAATAGACCTCTCGAGCTTCGCGGGATGGCGTCTTGGAATCCGGAGAAAAGGCACCGGGAAAGTAGTCATATACACCAAGCAAGACTATTCGGCGAAAAAAAAGTGAAAAATCTGGATTGTGTACTATCCAGATTTTTTCTAAAAAGTAGGACGGTCCTTCCAGGCGGTCATTTTCTCTTTCCCATTCCCCCCGTGACGGATGAATATCGGATTTGTCGCGATTCTCGCGGAACCGTAAGCTACGTCGAATCGAACATAGCCCGGTTTTCCGGATTTCCACGATTCAATCAGTTGCTCCAACGGGAACTCGAATCGGACATCCTTATCATCCTTATCGGAGAACATTTTTTGAGCGACGATAATGCCATTGACAATGATTTTCAAACGTCCGCTCAAACCTTTTGGAGCGGAACCTGATATTTTCAGCGACAACGCGGCGACCAAAGGAAGACGTTCGTCAGAAATATTCAGCACATCGCCAAGTCCAGCCGTTTCCGAGCCGGATTTCAGAGACGCGCTCGTCAATTCCATTCCGTATCCAGCGGGTTTCGCATAGGCGTATGAACGCCCCGCGACTATCGCGTCGAAAATGGAACGCCTGTTTTTGCCGGAGTTTCGAACGACGGTCTGATACATGTCTATCCGGCGTTTGCGTCCATGGTAGTCAAGCTCCCCGACGATTATCGGACGCGTCCGCCTGACGCCGTCGCAATACTCCTTCAACATCGAATCCCATTCGCCTCCTGGACGCAACGCGGTGACGGCGTCCCCGTACAAACCGGCCATGCCATTGTGTCCGAACGTTCCTTTCACATCCGAAAGATACGGCAGGGTCGTCAGAGCGACGCCGTTTTCGACACACCGCATTTCAGCCTCTGGAGCCGACCAGATTATTCCGGAGGTAGCGTTTTTCCGGGATTCGACATAGTCGATAACCTTTTGAAACGGAGCGGTTCCAGCATCGGCATATTGAGAGAATCCCAATTCCCGGCTGAAGGGGTGGTTGTCGATAGTCCACACCACTCCGCACACAATAAGCGACAAAGCCAAGAGCAGCCTCGGTCGGTTGATCCACG
>JAADHT010000168.1 GCA_013151705.1 Kiritimatiellota bacterium
TAAAATTACAAAATGTATTTTCGAGACTGAGCCATATCTTGTTTAAAATGAATATGTTAATTCTGATTTTTCAAATTTTCATGCAATATTCTGGTTAGAATTTTCGGTTTGAGCGCGTTGTCATCGTGAAGCGGAAACAGCGGGAATCACCAAGCCATCCACCATTCGTTTCCGTCTCTGATTGCTCCACCGCTCGTTGCCAACTAATTCTCTGTTTACTTTTCACTTTTCGCTATTGACTATTTTCTATTTACTGACTACTGTTCACTGTTCATTGACTACTGTTCACTGATTTCAAAGAGGTGTTTTATGTTGAATCTGGGTGTTAATGTCGATCATGTCGCTACTTTGAGGGAAGCTAGAGGAGTTTCCTATCCTTTCCCCGGAGAGGCCGCCATTGCTTGCGAAGAGGCTGGAGCGTGGGGGATCACAGCGCATTTGCGCGAGGATCGCAGGCATATAAACGACGAGGACATGTTGGAATTGGCGAGGACGGTCAAACGCCTGAACATGGAGATGGCGGCGACCGGGGAGATGGTCGCCATCGCCGAGAAACTCTTACCGCACAGCAGTTGCCTGGTTCCGGAGAAACGCGAGGAGCTGACCACCGAGGGTGGACTCGACGTGCTTGGCAACAAAAAATGGATTGGAGAGTGCGTGTCCAGACTTCAATCCGGCGGTATAATCGTGAGTTTGTTCATCGATCCCGACGAGCGCCAGCTTGACGCCGCCGCCGAGCTGAAAGCCGAATACGTGGAACTCCACACCGGGGCGTACGCCAACGCTTCGGGCGGTGCGGCGGACGTGGAACTCGGACGTTTGATCGCCGCCGCCGAGCATGCGCACGCGATAGGACTGAACGTCAATGCGGGACACGGTATCGAATACGTGAACATCAAAGGCATACTCGAGATTCCGCATCTCAAGGAGCTTAACATCGGACACAGCATCGTCTCAAAGGCGGTGATGGTAGGGATGAAGGAAGCCGTTCGCCAAATGATCAAGCTGATGAAACCATATTCGAAATAACCTCGAATGTTCAATCTTCAATTTCGAACTCCATTTAGTGGGGGGATTCCGTGTGGCTCGGGGCGCTTTACCAAGTCGGTCGCTCCTTTCAGGGCGACATTTTTCGCACCGGTTGCGCTGTAATTGAATGACGATCTGGAAGTCCCGCTCTATTAACGGAGAGGATGAGGACTGAAAACCGGAGACTGAAGACCATGGAAGTGTTTAAGACGATATGCGAGATCCGCGAATTTTCCATTGAGCGGAAAAAACGTGGAGAGAGGGTGGGATTCGTTCCGACCATGGGATTTCTGCACGAAGGACATTTGTCGCTTGTCGATGAAGCCCGTCGCCATGCGGATGTCGTCGTAGTGTCTATTTTCGTAAATCCAACGCAGTTCGGGCCCAACGAGGATCTGGACGTCTACCCCAGGGATTTCGAGCGAGACGCGGAACTTTGCGAGTCCCGCGGGGTGGACGCGATATTCGCGCCGTCGGCGAATGAGATGTATCCGACCGTCAACACCACGTGGGTGGAGGAGACCAGTCTGACGAAAAGACTATGCGGAGCGGATAGACCGACGCATTTCCGCGGCGTGACTACGGTTGTTTCGAAACTTTTCAACGTTGTTTGCCCGGATGTCGCGGTTTTCGGCGAAAAAGACTACCAACAGGCGGCGGTCGTCAAAAAAATGGTCGCCGACCTGAATTTCGGAGTGGAAATCATCGTGGCGCCAATTGTCCGAGAGTCCGATGGATTGGCGTTGAGTTCCAGGAACAAGTATCTTTCGGTGGAGGAACGCGGGAACGCGCTTGCGATACGCCAATCACTGCTTGACGCGAAATCCGCGGTCGCTGACGGCGAACGCGATTCCACGAAACTCGCGGACGCGGCTGTTTCGCGAATATCGCGGGCCGGAGGACGCGTCGACTACGTGGAGATTGCCGATCCGGATACTTTGGAGCCGTTGCTTGAAATCGGCGATGAAGCGGTAATGTTGATCGCCGCGTATTTCGGAGCGACTCGATTGATCGACAACGCGCGATTCTAGCGGTGACGTCGTTCACCTTGTCGCTCCGCGTCACAAGGTTCCCGAATCAAATGTTTCCTTCATCCTTGGATGAAAGATCAATATTCGCCGCCGTTTGGCGCGCCAACTAAACCTGGAGAGCATTATGAATGTGGCTAGTAGCGACAACAATTTCACCCGCGAGCCATTGTCTCAACCCTTTGGATTCAAAGGCGGGTATCTTTCGGAACTTTGGCAGAGCGAGGTGACTTTCGAGAGAGCTGGCGGGAAAAAGGTGTCGGGATTGGGCACTCAGAGCGTTTTGTGGTCGGATTCGTCTGTTTTCACCTCGAATACCGAGGCGGGCGGCAACTCCATGATGTTTCTCGCCACCGTCTACGGCGCGAAACTCGCGGCCGACACGGATTGGGAGAATCCAATCGAGCTTCTCGATGAAATTTTACCGGAAGTGTATGAATACGCAAAAAAAGTGACTATGAACGATAAGTTGAGATTGACTTTCGCTTTGAACGCGTTGGTGGCGCTTGATAACGCCGCATGGCTCCACTATTCCGCGGAAAAAGGGGTCGATTCATTCGACGATATGATTCCGAACGATTGCAAACCCGCCCTTTCCAGCCGTCATGGAGCTTTGGCGGCGATTCCCCTGATAAGCTACAATGTCTCAAAAAAGAAGATCGCCGGTATTTTGGACGACGGATTTTTTTTCCTGAAGATAAAAATAGGATCCGATCCGGATGGCGACGGCGACAGGGAGAAAATGCTGCGATGGGACATGGCTCGCCTTTCCGAGATTCACGAGATGGTCGGAACCAAGTCCACTCCGCACACTGAAACGGGAAATATCCCATACTATCTGGACGCCAATGGAAGATACGACACGAAGGAGCGGCTGCTGCGTTTTCTGGACCACGCCGAGAAAATCGGGGCGTTGGAGAGAATAGCGCTTTTGGAGGAGCCGTTTCCGGAGGAGATGGAGATCGACGTATCTGACATTCCCGCGAGACTCGCGGCCGACGAGAGCGCGCATTCCGCGGACGAC
Source organism: Kiritimatiellota bacterium (assembly GCA_013151705.1). Taxonomy (GTDB): domain Bacteria; phylum Verrucomicrobiota; class Lentisphaeria; order Victivallales; family JAADHT01; genus JAADHT01. The sequence goes on from JAADHT010000168.1 coordinate 3,082, forward strand.
GCGGAGAAACGCATGCAGATGGGGTATGGCGCCATCGCTCTGAAACCGATCGCTAAAACGACGAGCATGAGCTTGAAAATCGCGAAACTCGCGGCCGAAAAGAATGTCCCGTGCTTTTGCGCCGATCTCACTGTGAACCCGATCCTTGTGGATTGGAACAAGAACTTCGCCGCGAGACTCGCGCCGCTGCCAGGAATGAAGATAGGCGTTATGGAGACGAACGGGCATCAAAACTACAAGAACTGGGACGCGATGATGGCGGCTCATCCCTGCGCCGGAGCCGATTGGCTGAAGATGGAAGAAGGCGTGTTCACTCTCACGGATGATTTCTACGATAAGAGCGGTGGAATTTTTTCAACAGCATGATTCGTAGGCTCCAGACCAACTCGTTTCAGGCGCAACCGTTAAGCTTAGGCTCCGTCGACCATGCGTCGGTGGAGACAGTGATTAAGATTTGAATCTGGAATGTCGCAAGCACTCCCCCATCCCACACAGGGATTTTAATTATCGCTTCCACCGACTCAAGGTCGGTGGGAAGCCGGAAACACAAAGTTTAACGGTTACCATTCGGACGGCAAAATACGCTGAAACTCTGAAAAAAACGCAACTTTGACGAAAATTCATTGGCATGCGCAAATTGTCATGCTATACTTCGAGTCCCGTCGATTGAATTGTTTATATGGACGGATTCGCCGCTTTTTTGAAATCAAATGATAGGTGTAGGTGAAGTTATATGAAATATGCTGTGATCAGCGACATACACGCGAATTTGGAAGCGCTGACGGTAGTGCTTGACAAATGCAAAGAGGCGAATGTCGAAAAATATATTTGTCTCGGAGACATCGTCGGCTACAACGCGAATCCATCCGAATGCATGGAACTGGTTAGAAATTTGGATTTGGTCGCATGCGTGAAGGGGAACCATGACGAATACGCGTCTTGCGACGACGAGGAAATGCTGGGATTCAATCCGCATGCGAAACAGGCTGTCCTGTGGACCAAAGCGCATCTTACGGAAGAACAAAGGAGCTGGCTCTCCAAGCTCCCAATGAAAAAGACGGTGCGCGGCTCCAACATCTCGATTGTCCACGCCACTTTGGACTCTCCCGACGCCTGGGGATACATTTTCGACACCCATCACGCCACAGACAACTTTTCCTATCAGTTCACGCAGCTTTGCTTCTGCGGCCATTCACACGTTCCGATAGCCTTTTTCAAGAAACCGCTGACGATGGGACGCGAAAATCCAGTTCAAGAGATCGATTCTTGGCGCACGCCGGCAGGCCCCCCGGAGGAATTGCCCGATCATATGAATATTGAAATGGAGAAAGGCTGGAAATATCTCATCAACGTAGGCAGCGTGGGGCAAGCCAGGAATAAAGATCCGGTCGCTTCCTTCGTCATATACGATTCGGATTTGGGAATCGTGACGCGCCACCGTCTGCAATATGATATAGAGTCCACGCAGAAGAAAATCATCGAAGCGGGACTCCCCGAGAGGCTGGCTCTCAGACTTCAACGCGGCAACTAGGATGCATTCCATTTGTAAAACAAACGTGTCAAACGTTTCGAAGGGAGTCTTTTTGGCGCTCGCTTTTCTCCTACCGCTTCTTTCATGCGTGAAAGCGCGTGCGCAACTCGCCATTTCGATGGTTCTCAACAGAAAAGGGTATGTGCGCTACGAGCGTGTTGTGGCAAAAGTCGGGTTCAGGAATTATTCCGGGCGCACACTCGCGTTTGGAAATACCAAAGAACTCCGCGGCTCCATCCGCTTTGTTGTAATTGGCCCTAACGGGCGGCGGGTTAAATTGAAAAAAGGCGATTTCAATTATCTAGCGGGAAAAATCATCAAACCAGGCGCCACCGGAGAAATCATCGTTCGGATTTCAGACATGTATAATCTTTCCAGACCGGGTTCGTATTCACTTCACGCCGTTATTTCGCATCCGACTCTACCCTCAAGCTACAAATCCAATGAAACTTATCTTTCCGTGTTCAACGGGATTGTCGTCTGGAAACGACTCGTGGGAGTGCCAGATGTTTTGAACGAACATTCCGGGGAGAAGGTGAAAACACGCCTTGTGAAAATACTAAACTTCTACGACGGTGTAAAAAAACTTTACGCGTTGAAAATCGAAGACGATAAATACGTCTACGGGGTACGCCGTCTTCAGGAGGATGTCGACAGCTCAATGCCCGAAGTGGAGATAGACGGGCTAAGCAAAGTGCATATATTCATTCAGATAAGCGCGAAAGTGTTCACGTATCACGTGTATGACCTCAAATGCAATTTGATCACTTTCGAACGCTACAGAAAAGACGATAATGGTAATCCACGCATGGTGCGCGACAAGGATTCGGGAACAATCTCGATTTTCGGCGGAGAAAGGGCTGTGAAAGGCCGGGATTTCACAGAAGAGAATCCGGACCCGATTTTCACCGAGGAGTGAGCGTCCCAATCAAGAGGCGTATGCTCAATCAAATCTTGTATTTGAGTTTTCCGCATCCCATCTTCCTTTACAAAGCGTATTCGCGCTAACATTGGTAAAGTTATTTGAAATGAAATTGAAACAGGAACATGAAATGAGCAAAAACGAGAAACAAGAGACGGTGGAAATCCCGCCGGAGGATATTTTCGCGCAAAGACGCTCGAAAGTCGCTGAACTTATCGAAGCGGGAATCCCTCCGTTTGGAGCTGCGTACACGGACACTACCAAAATATCGGAAATAATTGCGGGTTGCGATGCTGATCCGGAAACGGAGCATACCGCGAGAATCGCGGGACGTCTCCGCTCGTTCAGAGTAATGGGCAAATCGATATTCGCGGACATTCAAGACGCGTCCGGCCGCATTCAGATTTACGCCAAGAAAAACGATTTGGGCGAAGATATATTCAATCGCTTCAAAAAACTCGATGTCGGCGACATAATCGGCGTGGAAGGAACGCTATTCACCACCAAAATGGGCGAATTGACCGTGAAAGTCGCGGATTACGCCTTGCTTAGCAAATCACTGCGTCCGTTGCCGGAAAAATGGCACGGTCTGACCGATGTCGAGCAACGCTACCGTCAACGCTATTTAGACCTTATCGTGAACGAGGAGAGCCGCGGCGTCTTTCTCAAACGTATCTCCATAATCCGCGAGATTCGCGCGTTTTTGGAGACACGGGGCTTTATCGAAGTCGAGACCCCCATGATGCAACCGATGCCGGGCGGAGCCGCGGCGAAGCCTTTCGAAACCTACTACGAGGCCTTGAAGTCTCCTATGTATATGCGCATAGCGCCTGAACTTTATCTGAAACGCCTGCTGGTCGGCGGATTCGAGAAGATTTTCGAACTCAACCGCAACTTCAGAAACGAGGGAATGTCCCGCCGCCACAATCCCGAATTCACCATGATCGAGATTTACCAGGCGTATGGAAACTGTTCGACAATGATGGATTTGATCGAGGAGTTGGTGACTACTGTCGCCATGAAAGTTTTCGGCACGCTTGAGATAGAACATGCCAACGGAAGGTCGATCAATCTCACCCGCCCGTGGCGCAGAGCCACATACGACGATCTGGTGAAAGAGAAAGCTGGCGACGACTGGTTCGAGATATCGAAGGCCGCGAGAGTCGCGAAGGCCAAAAATTTGGGACTTGACGTATCGGAAGAGGAGGTTGATTTCGAGGTGACAAACGAGGTGTACGAAAAACTCGTCGAGCAGACGCTTGTCCAACCCACATTCGTAACCCGTCTTCCCGCTCAGCTTGTTCCTTTGGCCAAAGCCTGCGATGACGATCCGGCGTACGTCGACGTCTTCGAACTTGAGATCAACGGACAGGAGATCGCTCCAGGTTACTCTGAGCTCAACGACCCCATCGAGCAGCGCAGACGCTTCGAGGAGCAGGCCGCTAGAGAGAGCGACGAGGATGTGTTCGGAAAGATCGATGAGGATTTCCTCACCGCGCTGGAGCACGGCATGCCTCCCGCCGGCGGTATGGGAATCGGCATTGACCGATTGGTTATGATGCTCACAGGCGCCGAATCAATCAGAGACGTCGTTCTATTCCCTCAACTGCGTCCTAAGTCGTAGTCCGGAGTTGCTGCTTGCCAGCGTTCGCTCGTGACCTTTCCTAATATATTACCAATACGCATCCCACCGCCTACTTTTCACTTGCCATTGGTACTCACTGACTTGTTACCATTCTTTTCCTGAAAATATGTTGTTTCTTTAATTGTATATTACAACAATAGGGTATAGTTGTTACTATAAAGGATGTACGGAAATGTGGAGAACGCGCAATGAGAATAAAAAAATCGTATGATGCGGGTACTGTTGAGTTTATCGGCGGAGGCGGAATCGGTTCAATTATTATGGGCGTCATACTGCTTGTCGGCGGCGGGGGGCTGGTTTTCGCT
>JAADHT010000021.1 GCA_013151705.1 Kiritimatiellota bacterium
AGGCAACGGAAAGACCTTGCGCTCTTTCGCCCATATCGCGTATTTCGCGTTGTAATCATCGGATATTTTAGTATTTTTCATGTTCGGCGATTTTTTGGAGTTCTTCCACGTCGGCTAGATCCTTCAAGCGGGCAGCCTCTTTTTTTGCTCTTATCAAATCATCTCGTGATACAAACGCCACTTCAAAATTTTCCAACTTACCCGGTACAACGTTTTCAAAAACCTCATTCGTCGGCTGGGAGCTGATGGAAGTAAGCAGGTCGATTTGATTTGGCTGCACCCCCATTGTCACCGCAGTCCCCTCGGAAAGGAAAACGGAGCGCTCTATGCCGGCGTTCCCAAAGCCGAACTCATTTAAAACCAGCATCATTCCATCCGCGTTTTCCTCGGACGGTTTGACGAGAATATCAAAATCCATGGTTAGACGCGGATATCCATGAAAACCCACCGCATGTCCACCGCAAACCAGGAAGTCGATATTGTGCTCGATCAATAGAGCTATGAAATCTCTGAAGTCGTCTGTAAGTATTGAACGCACTCGCTATACGTCTCTTATTCGTTTGATTGCCGCTACCCTTTCAATGCGAGGGTTGGAGTCCCAATTAAAGAATCGTCTTTGCAGCTCAAGGAGTGAGGCCACTCGTTCATTTGGACTCATTTTTCGAATATCCTCGCGACGGATTTCATCCTGATCCTCAACTCTACCTATTCTAACCATCTTTTTCATATCGCGAATTCGTCTTTCCTGCGTTTTTTGTAAATTCACATCAAGCAAGCTCAAATCTATCCCGTATTCAATCGCTTTCGCACGAGCCGAGGGGTTGTTTGATTCAGACTTGTTTTTCATCCTATACGATCGTAGTCAACTTTGAATTCTCAAAAGCGATGGCTCTCTTCATCGCCGAGGTGTCGGAGACGCGTACATCATGAGAATTTTTGGTTGGGGGCTCGAATACCCAGTGCATTTTTTCCATGTGTTGAACGCCATCGGGTAGATAGTTTATGGACAGCGGCATTGTTTTATCGTATAAACAGACTATCACCGCGTCCGCGTCGTCATCAGGCAGATCGGCCAGCGGCAGGACGGGATGTCCTAGAAATTTCCCTCCTTGGTCGTCGTAAACAGCGGAGAGCCGTAATTCCCATTCCTGAATTCCCAAGTAAACGATTTCCGCCAGATCGCCGATCCCGAGAAAGGCGACAGTAGCGCATCCCGCTTCCAAAAGTTCGCGGCAGACGCTTGAGCTCTCTTTGCGGGCATCCTGATAGAAGTGGAATGAGAAATCCAGAAATTCATAAGTCAATCTGGCCTTTTCCGCGATTCCGGTAGGAGTCAGAAAGTAATCCCAACGTCTGGAGTGCAGTTTTTTCACGTGAAGTAGTCCGCGTCCCACCAGTTTGCCGAGCAACGCATGCGCCAATTTAACGCTGCAACCCAATTTAGACGCGACCATACGGTTGTTCAGCCGCGGAGAAGTCTCCACATGCTTGAGTATCTCCAGCTCCATTATTCCGTTTTTGTCGATTGTCGTCATTGAATCCCGCTTAATGGGTTTTATTTCCCGTTCCTTGGGGCGTTTCTATATTTTTTCGCCAAGCTTTTCTGAATTAATCCTGTTTTTCCTTTAGCGTCTTCAGAAAGAGAGTTTCTGATGTCCCACCTTGTGCGCAACGCCCGATCCAAACATTGCGCGGAAGTGAGCGCGGGAAATTTCTCGATATGTTGTTTCCGCGACTAGCCCGGATTCATAATGGCACCACCAGGTTCTCAAGTTGATTCGCGGTTGAGCGGAGCCCGTTTGAATGGTTTTGCGAATGCGTGGAGGGTAAATGAACTCGAGTTTTGTATGTGGGAGCTGGATTTTCGCGCGCTCCGCCCCGTCACTTGCATAAAGACAAGTAACGTTACCAGCGGAAACCATAGGCGGATTCCATCAAAAAGTCAAGCGGATATGGAATTATTTTTCAAAAAAACATTGCCGCGAGGCATGATTCCGATGAAATCGAAGGATTGGCCGGAGCGCCTGAAGAGGAGGGTGGGTCATGCCTACGGGAAAAAAATGGATGCGCGGAACGAGACTGGAAATGAATACTCCCGAGGCTTTTCAGAACACCTCCGGGACGCTGAACCTCAAAAACCATTCTTCATCACTGGAATACTCCGATTCGCCATTTGATTTTTGACGACGACAGCGGTATATTGATCGTCGCTTCTTTTTTTTCGTTTTTTCCGGAGAGATTTTATGCCGCCTGAAGCCATTTACGATGAAAGCAAAATCAAAACTCTCAGTTCGCTGGAGCATATTCGTTTAAGACCTGGAATGTATATTGGCAGAATGGGGGACGGTTCGCATCCGGATGACGGGATATACATTCTTCTTAAAGAGATTATAGACAACGCCGTCGACGAATACATCATGGGGCACGGTCGGCGGATAGACATCGTCGTAGAAGGCAAAAAAATCTCCGTCCGAGACTATGGCCGCGGTATTCCGCTCGGGAAATTGATAGAATGCGTCTCCCAAATAAACACCGGAGCCAAATACAATACGGACGTTTTCCACTTTTCCGTGGGATTGAACGGAGTCGGGACAAAAGCCGTGAACGCTTTATCCCAGGAGTTTCTCGTCGAATCGTACCGCGAGGGAAAAGCAAAACGCGCCTATTTCGAACACGGTAAACTCATCAGCGACTCCAAAGGCGCGACCGACGAGAAAAACGGGACTTTCGTCTCTTTCGTTCCAGATCGGGAAATGTTTCCGGAATATGATTTCCAGATGGATTATATCGAGAAGCGGCTGTGGATGTACGCATTTTTGAACAGTGGGCTTTCCCTCTATTTCAATGGTCAGAGATACTATTCCAAAAACGGATTGCGCGACTTGATCGACGCGGAGGTCGACGAGGATCGGATATACAATATCATCCACTACAAAGACAAGACGCTTGAGTTCGCCTTCTCGCACACCTCCAACTACGGCGAGACCTATTTCTCCTTCGTCAACGGTCAGCACACCAATGACGGCGGAACCCATCTCTCCGCCTTTAGAGAGGGCGTGCTCAAAGCGGTGAACGAGTTTTCCGGAAAATCATATACCGGCAACGACGTAAGGGACGGTGTCGTGGGAGCGATTTCCATAAAACTCCAGGATCCGATCTTCGAATCGCAAACGAAAAACAAGCTTGGCAACAGTGATATCCGCGGATGGATCGTCGGCATCGTCAAACAAGCGATCGTTGACTATCTCCACCGCCATCTGGAGGAATCCGAGCTGCTTCTAGGCAAAGTAGCCCTTAACGAGAAAGTTCGCAAAGAAATACAGGCGGTGAAGAAGCAGTCCAGGGAAAAAGCCAAAAAGATGAACCTGAAAATCCCGAAGCTCAAGGACTGCAAACATCATTTCGGGGATAGCTCCAAATATTCGGACGACACGATGGTGTTCCTCACGGAGGGGCAATCCGCCGCCGGCGCTATGGTCAGCTGCCGCAACGTGATGACGCAGGCCATCTTCTCGCTCAAAGGAAAGCCGCTGAATTGCTTCGGGGAGAAAATCGACAAAGTCTATCAGAACGAGGAGCTCTACTTTATAATGCAGACCCTCAATATCGAGGACGAGTTGGAGGGATTGCGCTATAATATGGTGGTAATAGCGACCGACTCCGATGTCGACGGCCTGCATATACGCAACTTGCTGATAACGTTTTTTCTGACTTTCTACGAGCCGCTCGTGCTTTCGGGACACCTCTACATCCTCGAAACTCCGTTGTTTCGGGTGAGGAACAAAAAAGAGACCATATATTGCTACAGCGAGAGCGAGCGCGATGAAGCGGTCGCCAAACTTGGTGGACATGCCAAAGGCGTGGAGGTTACGCGCTTCAAAGGATTAGGCGAGATATCCCCGAACGAGTTCGGGCAGTTCATCGGCGATGACATCAAGCTGGTTACCGTGACTGTGGACAATATGAGAAACATTCCGGAAATGTTGAACTTTTACATGGGGAAGAACACGCCTTACCGCAAAGAGCATATAATGAACAATCTAGTGTGATTTACCGCCAGCGCCAATTGGAGCGAGCTTAAGGGACAACGCGCGATGCCGAGAAAAAAACAGAAAGAAGAGAATTCAGAGCCTTTGGAGAACCTCGACTCAAAGTCCGAAGAATCAACTCCCGAGGAGCCCGCGGCGAAAACGGAGCCGGAAAACGCGGAATCGTCAACTGACGAAACCACAATCTCCGATACCGACTCCACCGGCAAAAACGCTTCGGATGAGGACAACGATTACACACTCGCCAACGCCGATGTGGACTCGGAGTCCGACGACGATGAGTCGGCCGTTCCCGATGGAGTCCGCGAGGCCGAATCCCTGACGCATAAAAGCGGAAACCTGTTCCTCCGCAAAATGATGGATTCGAATTTTATCGAATACGCTTCCTATGTGATAAAGGAACGCGCCATTCCGGATGTCGATGATGGTCTGAAACCTGTTCAAAGGCGCATTTTGTGGTCGCTTTTCCGCATGGACGACGGAAAATTCCACAAAGTGGCCAATGTGATAGGCCATACTATGCAGTACCATCCGCATGGCGACGCGTCAATCGGCGACGCGCTGGTCGTCCTCGCCAACAAAGAATACTACATAGAGAAACAGGGTAACTTCGGAAACATTCTCACAGGCGACTCGGCCGCGGCGGCGAGATACATCGAATGCAGACTCTCCCCTCTCGCGAAAGAGACGCTTTTCAACAGGGACATCACCGAGTTCATAGACTCCTACGATGGAAGAAATAAAGAGCCGGTCGTCCTTCCGGTTAAGATTCCCTCTCTTTTGATGCTGGGATCCGATGGTATCGCCGTCGGAATGGCCACCAAGATAATGCCGCACAACTTCAAAGAGCTTGTCGAGGCGCAAATCGCCATTCTCCGCAAAGAGTCTTTCGAGATATTTCCCGATTTTCCGCAAGGCGGAATCATGGACGTGTCGGAATACGACGAAGGCAACGGCAAGATAACCATACGCGCGAAAATCGACAAAGAGGGCCGGAAACTCGTGATAAGGGAGGTACCCGCGACCACGACGACCGAAAGCCTGATAATGTCGATCGAACGGGCCGTGGCCCGCAACAAAATGAAGCTGGCCGCCATAAACGACTACACTACCGAAAACGTCGAGATAGAAGTGCTCCCTATGCGCGGATACGATCCGGACAAGGCTCTCAAGGCGCTCTACGCCTACACGGACTGTTCGGTTTCGATATCCACCAATCTGACGGTGATCCGCGAGAACCACCCTTGCCAGATGTCCGTGTCGGAGGTCTTGAGAAGAAACACCGAAAAACTCCTGGAGTATCTGCGCCGCGAGCTGGAAATCGAACTCGCGAAACTTGAAGACGCGTTCCACGACAAGACCCTCGCGCAGATTTTCATCGAAAATCGCATATACAAGAAAATCGAGGAGTGCGAGACTTACGATTTGGTGCTCAAGGAGGTCCATAAGGGGTTGAAAAAATTCCGCGATCTACTCAAACGCGACGTGTCGGACGACGACATCGAGAAATTGCTCGCCATTCCCATACGCAGAATTTCGCTTTTCGACATCAATAAAAACAGAAAGGATATTGACGATATTCTCAAGCGGATCGACCAGGTCTTTAAAAACCTGAAACGACTGACCTCGTTCGCCATTAAATACCTCAAAAACATAATAGAGAAATACGCGTCCTCCTTCGAGCGTAAAACGGAGATAGAATCGTTCGACAGGATCGACAAACAAGCGGTGGCGTTGAACAATATCAAAGTCGGCTGGGACAGGAAAAACGGCTACGTGGGAACTGCCGTTAGAAGCGACGAGCGGGTCACATGCAACGAATACGACCATCTTTTCTGCGTCGAGCGCAAGGGGACTTTCAAGGTTATCGCTATTCCGGACAAATTGTTCATCGGCAGACTCTACTACTTCACCAAATACGACAAAAATCAAACCTACTACATCGTCTATAGCGATAAAAAAACCGGCAAATTTTTCGCCAAACAATCGAAAATAGACAAATTCATCACCGACCGAGTCTACTCCCTGTGTCCGAATGGATGCAAATTGGAGATAATCACCACGCGCCCCAACTCCGTCTATGAATTCGAGGTGGATGTCAGGGCGAAAGACAAACGCAAGTTGCTGTTCAATCTTTCCGTCGCCGCTGAGCGGTCGGCGAAAGCCCGCGGACAGCTGATAGCGTCGAAAAAGGTGCTTAAATACAAATTCGTCGAAATTCTGGATGACGAGCTGGACATCGAGGGAACCGAGGCTGATGATCCAACCTCTCCGACCAGCGATGACGAACCATTGCTGATTGATATCGCAACTGCCGACCAAAAACCGGAAAAACACGAAAACGGACCATCGGAAACAAACGCTTCGGGCACGCCTCCTGTGAAAAAGAAAACCATACAAGATTCGAGCGCCGGAAAAAGTCCGAAGCCGACGAGACAACCCAACGCGGACAAAGCTCAGGACAAAAAGAAGGATACTGTGAAAAAAACGGAGACGAAAGAATCCAATCGGAAAACGAAAACGGCTTCCGTCAAAAAGAAAGACGACGATATTGACGACATAGACGATCTTGGTGTCTCCCAGCCGGAATTCGGCTTCTGATATTATGGACGGGTTGACTTTCCCGGTCAAATGTTGGGAAACACGCTATTCGCAAGGTGATGGCAGAGTTTATTTACCACAGAAACACGGAGGGAATTTGAATGAATGAGTTGTCGCCGCAACTGGAGGAAATGCTCGAACCTATGGAATTGCAGTTGAAGTTTTTCTGGTTCGTCCAGTTTTCCAGCTACGCCATCTATGTTTTTATTGCCTTTATCATCGACACCCGAATGAAAGAGTTCGCGTCGGAAGACGCGAAAATCGCGCTTTCAGCGCTTTTTTCTCTCATCGCTTTAGCCTTTATCGTGGCGTCGTTCGTTTTCAAACGAATGTTTCTATCGTCCGCGGCAATTTCCAAAATTTTAAATGGTCCGCCACCTGATTGGAGTAATTTGAAAAACGCTCACGGAATGTCTGAATCATTGCTCGTGGTAATAGACGTCCTGCTCCCGTTGGAGGAGCAAAAGCTTTTGAAAGCCGGCATGTCCGTTCATCAAAAGCATATACTGCTATACGGTTTGTTCAACACGGTTTCGATAGCCGGCTTGGTGCTTTCAATACTCATCAACGAGTCAACCGCCGTCATCCCTTTCATCACCTGTTCCGTGGTTTTAAACCTCTTGAATTTCCCGAGCCTGAAAAAAATGATTTGCGCCGCGTCTCTCGACACCCCCGACGTAGCTTAGCGAAAAGAACCATCCGCGAAAGCGCGCAGGTAACTGCCTAAATTCCGCAAGTTATAATAACTAGGATCACAAAACCGGAGGAGTCAACCCCAGTTCCTTGATCACCTCTCGTTGTTTTTTACTGATT
>JAADHT010000029.1 GCA_013151705.1 Kiritimatiellota bacterium
ATATTACTATGTCAGCGAAGGGGATTTGAGCGATTTGGAGGAACTTTGCGAGATACGCTGGATTTCAGATATGCGCCGAGCCGTGTCTCCGATCCGCGATTTCCGCGCGTATCGGGCGTTGCGCCGCGAGATTCGCGGGCTTGAACTTGACATTGTCCACACCCACACCTCCAAAGCCGGCGTGCTCGGTCGGTTCGCGGCTCATGCCGAAGGTGTTCCGGGGATCATTCACAGCACGCACGGCAGCATCTACGAGGCCGGTAGCGGAATCGAAGGCGTGCCCGACGATACGGGATTTTTCAAACGCTCATTGCTTTGGAGCGAGCGAGCGGCTGGGAAACGCGCCGATTTTCTGACCGTTTTGAGCGAGCGCGAGCGACGCTCGGCGGCATCGCTTTCCTTGGCGCCTGAGTCGCGGATCAAGGTTGTCCCTAATGGAATCGATGTCGCGGGTTTCGCGGTCGACGCCTCGTCGAGGATGGAGGCCAGGAAGAAAATGGGGCTAGATAACGAGTTCGTAGTCGTTTCCGTCGGACGTCTGTCCTCGGAAAAGGGGCATCTCGTATTGTTGGACGCGTTCGCGAAGTTCGCGGCGACGGCTGGCCGCGGCGTTCGGTTGGTCATCGTCGGCGACGGCCCGGAGATGGAGCGGTTGAAGCGGCTGGCCGCGGAACTCGCGCATGTCGATTGCGACATATCCGCCGATGAGTTCGGCAACGTCTTTTTCGCCGGGTATTCCCGCGATATTCGCGGATTTCTGGCATCCGCCGACTTGTTCGTTCTGCCGTCGCTCTACGAGGGATTCGGTATTGTTTTGTTGGAGGCTATGGCGGCGGGTGTGCCGGTTGTCGCCTCAAAGACCGGTGGCGTGCCTGAGATTGTTGCCGATGGCGTCAACGGATTGCTTGTCGAACCGGGCGATCCGGACGCGTTGTCGGAGGCGATGGAGCGTCTCGTCGGCGACGACGCGCTCGGGCGTGAGTTGTCGGACAACGCGAAACGCGAGGTCGAGGATTACTCCATCGACAAGATGCTGGACGGGTATTTTGATCTGTACGACATTTGCTTTTCGAGCGATTGATTCTATATTCGCCGTTTTCGTGTTTTGGCTCGCAAAGGCGTCGGAGCGCCATCCGCGGTTTTACGCTCCGCTTTTTTTCAGACAATTATCGAGATTTCACTGCCGCCGCATTCATCCATTTTCCTCTCTTCAATTTGATATTATAGGTTTCATCCGACTTCATATATTATATTGATATGCGAGAGAAATATCGCATTCGGAGTACTTATGCGCTGAGGGCAGCGCAAAGTACTAAAGAAGAAGCGCTTCGCGCGGGGGAAATATATCAAAACATCTTCGGCGAGCCTCGCCGAAGCGCGTCACTCGTAGCGCAGCGCTTGCGCCGGCGCCAGTCGGGAGGCTCTGACCGCGGGAATGACGCCGCCGATCGTGCAGAGCGCTACTGAAATGACTCCGATCACCAGCAAGTCCCTCCATTCGACGGTGGCGGGCAACTGGCTGAATATGTAGAACTCTTTCGGGAAGATCTCTTGTCTGGTTATCACCCGCATTGCGTGGAGTAGTTGGTTGCGCCAATGAATCACGGCAAGTCCCGCTATTATTCCGAATATGGTTCCGACAAGTCCTACGATAAAGCCTTGGAGGACGAATATGCGAACCACGGTTCCATTGGTCGCCCCGAGCGCTTTCAACAAGCCGATCTCGCGGGTTTTCTGCACTACCACGGTGATGAGCGTGTTGGTTATGCTGAACGCCGCCACCAGCACGATGAACGCCAACAGGAAAAACTGCATGTTCTTCTCCACCTCCAGGACTCCGAGGAATTTGCGGTTCATCTGACGCCATGAGAGCACGAAAAGCCCTGGCAGGTTCGCGCGCAGTTTCTTCAAGTCGTCCCGCATGTGGAATGGATCCGCGACTCTCGCATACACGACCGTGGCGGTTCCCCAGGGGAGTCCGAGCAGCTCGTCGGCGTCGTCGAGACTCGTGAAAAGCACGTTTTTGTCGAAATCGTATTTGCCGAAGGAGAATATTCCAGTGATTTTGAATTCGCTCGGTAGGTATATTTTCTCCGGTGATTTGATTTTTTTGCCGCCTTTGCCGTCTATCAAATCCACCATTTCCGCGAGTTTCGCGGGCGAGTGCAGTATCACCGTGTCTCCCACTCTAGCGGATATCTCGCTCGCGATGACGTCGCTGATGAGTATCTCCCCTTTGCGTAGCGAGAAGTTGCCGTATTTGACGAATTTCGAGACGTTCACCGACTCGAGTTGTTGTTCCGGATCGATGCCTATGAGGAGTTTTGGGACGAATCGGCGTCCGCGTTGGAGCAGAATATGGCGTTTGACCACGGGTGCCGCCTTTATGCCGCACGACTTGGCGGTCGCGATGACCGCGTCGGGATCCTCTATGTAGCCGCGGTTGTAGTCGTATATCTGGATGTGCGCGGAGGTCTCAAGCAGTTTTTTCTTGAACTCGTCGGTGAATCCGGCCATTACCGCTATCACCACGATGAGAACCGCCACGCCAAGTATCACGCCGATCACGGATATGCACGTGATTACGGATACCGCGTTCCGTTTCGGCTTAAGGTAGCGCCACGCTAAAAACATGTCGGTCTTTAAATGCAAAACTCTCTCCCGTTAAACAATAAGAAAAGTGAATGTACACCATAATCGCCCACCTTCAATATCAGCGCGTCGCGAATTTCGCGACTCTTTTATCTTGACGCGGGGACACGGTGGGGGCGGTGAGTCCGTGAGTCGGAGAACGGGAACCTCTCTTGAATCCCTTGATTCCAAGTAGGGCCATTTCGCCGACGAGTCGCGCCGGAACTCAACGAGCGCCGCCGAGACAGGTCTACTTCCTCCATTCGATGTTCTTCCCGTCTCCCTTTCCGCGCCTTCGAGCCTCCGTGTTTTCTCTTCTCCATTGAAAATTGATTATTGAATATCATCACTAATCCGTCGCTCGGCTCGGGAACAATATTGAAAATTTCCTCCCCCTCTTCCCGTCTCCGTCTCTCCCCGCTACGCAATCCAAGCTTCGCGGGGCAGGCCGTCTCACCGATTCACCGATTCACCTCCCCGCTCCTCTGTACCGGTATTTGCGGACAGCTTCGCTTGGCGTGGAGCCGAAAGTGTTTTTAAACGCCATCGACAGGTGCGACGGGTGTTCGAAGCCTGTCGCGGCGGCGATCTCCTTTAGCGACATTCTTGTTCCCGAGATGTATTCCATCACCTTCGCCATTCTCTTCTCCCTTCCGTACTCGCCAGGCGACATTTTGAATTCCTCCTTGAACAGCACTCGGAGGTGGTCTTCGCTGTAATCGCATCTCGCGCAGATTTCCGAGATGGAGTGTTTGAAGTCCAGATCGTCGTCTATCAAGCGCTTCAGCTCGCCGGCGGGTGTTTCCCGCAGCGCTCCCCGTGATTCTCCCATCAGGAATTCTATGAATCCGGCGATTATCAGTTTGCTCCTCAATCGATTCTCTGGAACGGGGTTTCGGAAACATTCTTGTAGACGTCTGACGTCGGCGCGTAGAGGAGGCGTTAATTCGGGAGGGATGATTCGCGAGGCCGAGATTGGAACCCAGTTTTTATCATCGCGGATTTCGAGCCCTGATCGAAGTTTTGCGTACCTGAGAGGTAGCGCGTCGAACATCACCACCCAGTTCTCGCGCTTTTCACTGTATTCGAAGTCTGTCGTCATTCCCGGCAAGCCGAATCGCATGTACGCTTCTCCCTCGCCGTAGCGCGACATTATCGTTCCGTCGGGATGTCTCGTTCTGGCATAGACGAGTCCGCTTAAGCTGAGATTCAACCAGGGGCAGTGTATGGTCTGCCGGTGTTTTTCCGGGTCTCGGTACACTCCCATACTACTGATTGATAAATTAAACATAGTTATTCTCGGCTTTTTATAAGTTATCAATGATTGGTGTTATTGACAACGCTGGTACGCTGATACTATAGTACCAACGAAGAACCTTTCAAGTCGATTGTTTTTAATTTGATTGTATAGTAATTTATTGTTTTATTAGCGCATTAGCGGCAAATTTCAATTAAGTTCCGACAACGCCGGTTGAATTTTGAAAATTATTGAGTTGTTCGCTGTTTTATTTAAACTAGGAGAAATAGTATGTCCGGAGTACAACTGAGAATGAAAAGAATGTTCGGCGGGAAGAAGAATCTCGTTATTTCCGCTTTGGATCATGTCGTGGAGTACGGGGATCAGCCTGGAATAGAGACCGCGGCGCCGGCGATTGAGAATTGCCTGGGAACCGACGCTTTGCTATTGCCTCGTTTTATGCTCAAGCGCAATCACGAGTTGTTGGCCGCTAAAAACGCTCCAGCGCCCGTGGTGAGAATCAATTGGAGCGCTTCGTTCTACTATCCCTTGGAGTACCGCGAGGGATTCACCACGATCGCCACGACGGTTGAAGAGGCGGTCGAAGCGGGCGCCGAAGCAGTTATCTGCTCGCTTTTTCTAGAGGAGGAGGACGATCGTCGCCGCGAGACCGAGAATGTCGCGATATTTTCGGAGATTGTCCGACAGAAGGAGCGTCTTGGTATTCCGCTTATCGGCGAGGCGTATGTTGTTGAGCATAATGAGAAAACGCCGGAGCAGGTTCATGCGAAGGTCAAGCGTGTCTCCAGAATAATGGCCGAACTTGGCGCGGACATGGTCAAAACTTTTTTCACCGGCGATGATTTCCACGAAGTGGTGGAAAACACTCCTGTTCCTGTTTTCACGATTGGAGCGGAAAAGCTGGACACCGATTTGGCTGTGCTTCAAAAAGCGGCGGATTCCGTGGCTCAGGGCGCGCGCGGAATTATTTTTGGTAGAAACATCTTTATGGCCAACAATCCGGCGAGGATCGTCGATGCCCTGAACGCCGTTATAAACGATGGCATGGAGCCGGAGAACGCTGTCATAAAATTCGAGTTGTGAGTGTTTTTTGGAGCATAGCCCCGGCTAGGCGGGTAAACTTCACCTGGTTCCATTCGTTCGATGTTGAACGTTGAATGTTCGCCCGTGGCGGGTTCGATAATTTTCGTGTTAGTTTTAGGTTTTAGGTTTTAGGTTTCGGCGAATGCCGATTGAATTAATTAAGGAGAATGTGCCATGTCCAGCGAGTTCAAATTCCAAATGTCGGAGTTTCTTCCGTTTCGCGATGTCGAGGCGTGCGAGCGTGTGCGGAATATCAAAAAAGAGGATATCTGCGATCATCCGAACGAGAATTTCAAAATACGCGTAATCGAGGATCAGACGGCTTTCGCCTTCGCTTTTCTTACGGATATCGTTGCCGGAATCAAGAAAAGTTTGGACGAGGGACGTCAATATGTTATGATCCTTCCCGCTCCGAATCCGCAATACGCGCTCGTCGCGCATATGCTGAATGAACTCAATATCTCATGTAAGCACGTCCACACATTCAACATGGACGAGTATGCCGACGAGAGCGGAGTTAGCGCCCCGAAAACCTGGGAAGGAGGTTTTCAATATTGGATGTACCATGACCTTTTCGATAAAATCAAACCGGAACTCAGAATGCCAGACAGCCAGATTAACTTTCCAAGTTCGGACAATGTGAACGATTACACGAAGATGCTTGAGGATTTGGGTGGAGCGGATGTCTGCTACGGTGGGATTGGTTGGAGTGGGCATGTAGCGTTCTTCGAGCCGCATTTGGCCGAAGAGTTCGGAGAGGATATCGACGCTTATTTGCAAGCCGGTTCCAGATTGGTTGATTTACATTGCATAACGCAGTGTCAGAACAGTTTGTTCGCGGACGCGGGATGCGCGGGCGATCTGTCAAGCTGTCCTCCGAAAGCGGTTACCATCGGTCCTAAGGATCTCGCCAACTCCAAGCTGGTTAGTTTTTGGGATGGATTCTCATACGGCGACATTTCCTGGCAGCGTTTCATCACGCGGTTGGCGGCGCATGGTCCGGTGACTCCGAGAGTGCCTGCGAGCATTCTTCAGGTTATCGACAGTGAATTGATTATATCCGGCGTCGTCGCGGAGAACTGCGCCACTGAACTAGGTGAACGTAGAACAGCCATCGAGCTGTAAAACGCGGGGGGGGAGGCTTTGGAGAGAGTTTACTGCTACTCTTCCACTTTTTCCCGTTAGGCCCATAAGGCCCATAAGGCCCATAAGGCCCATGCCCCCCTCACGAAGGAAGACGTTTTATGATTGACAAACATTTGAAACGATGGGATTTGGTCGGGAAGACAATTGATTGCCATTCCCATGTCGGCGTGGCGCTCAAAATGTATGGTCTGGTCGAGTATCCCTACGCCGAGACCGCCGAAGGAATCTACTACAAGCAAATCTCGGCGGGAGTGGATATTAATGTCGTCTTCCCGTACACATTTGATCTCTACTGCGATTGGAAGTCTATGATGAAGGGAGATGTCGCTCCGGCGGCCGACCCGATTTCCGAGTTCCCGTACAAAGTCGAGAACCGAACTTTGATGAGGGAGGTGTTTGACTACCAGCCGCGAATCTCGCGGAGATTCATTCCGTTCGTCAGCGTCGATCCGGGGCGCGATGTTCCAGGGCAGCTCGCCGAATTGGAGAAACTGGAGCGGGAGTATCCGATTTACGGTATAAAAATCAATCCGGTGGCCTGCCGGACCCGATCTTTGGAGTTGTTGGATGCCGGGAAGGATTTTCTTGATTTCGCCGCTGAACGCGACATTCCGTTTCTTTTTCATTCCATGACGATTCCAAACGACATCTACTCCCAAGCGTCGGATATTTTCAAAATCGTTGAGGAGCGTTCCGATCTGCGTTTCTGCTTCGCGCATGCGATGCTTTTCAATAAACATTTTCTCGAATTGGCCGCAAAAACGCCCAATGCCTGGGTTGATACCGCCGCGTTGAAGATACAAGTGGATCTTATGAATCAGCTCGTCGCTGAAGGAGTTGTGGAGCGATCATCTTTAATCGATACGGATTACACCGATCACAAAGAGGTGATGAAGACGCTTTGCGAGACGTGTCCCGACACCCTTCTTTGGGGAACCGACTCTCCGGCCTACTCGTTTCATTGTAGAAGAGCGCAGGGAGATGGTATGGTGCAGGATTTCTCGCTTACCGGTGCGTACGAGGACGAGGTGGCGGCGCTGAAATCGGTTGACCGCGAGATTCGCGGGCGGGTCTCGAACGCCAACACTCTTGATTTTATTTTCGGAAAAGCGATTGGGGAAGTTTTTGAGTTCTTAAGTTCTTGAGTTGTGAAGTTGTGAGAGGTGACGACTGTGCTTTCATAGGGCCCATTTGGCCCATAAGGCCCATTTAAAATTTGCCGCGCGATGTTTTGAATTCACTTTAGCGCGAAAGGAAGAGGTTTTCACTAATGAATTACATCGGTTTTGACTTGGGAACCAGCTCCATTAAGGGAGTGCTGACC
>JAADHT010000239.1:0-11764 GCA_013151705.1 Kiritimatiellota bacterium
CTGGAGACAAGTGCGTCCAATATCCATTCCGTGGGAAACCAACCTCAAGAACACCTCGTAGAACCCGTTTACTTTTTGCTCCTTCTTTCTCGTCGTCTCCATCACACACCTCCTGTTGTTTTTCCACAAAATCCACCAAAACAAAACGACCGACCACGGCGATGAAGCCGTGACTGGTCGTGAAAAAATCAGTCAATCAATTGTCTTTGTCGGTGATATATGTTCCAACAAGCACGATCAACAAAAGAAACGGATAAATAGCGTATGGAAGCATTGCAGATAAAAATGTTTCAGAAATGCTTCAGTTCGATGTCTGAAAAGCAGGTTTTTGCGTGTTTTTGCAGGTTGTGCGAAAGGTATGAGAAAATGCTATTTTTGAGGCTGAAAAAGTGGTATTCCGGGTAGGATTCGAACCTACGGCCTGCTGATTAGAAGTCAGCTGCTCTATCCTCTGAGCTACCGGAACCAATGAAGATGCCCGCGGGTGAGAATCACCGCGGCAAGTAATCTATACGCGGTACGGCAAATGTAAAATCTTTTTTGCGGATTTTCACGTCAAACACTTTCGCAAAAGGACTTTGGAAAGAACAACTGGCAAGTAAAGCTCGCCGGATCCCAAATGTCCAAAGCCTTGAATAATGTGTGCGCGAACGCTATGTGTCCGGCCGCGTTTGGATGGAACGCGTTGCTCATTTTGTAGTAAAGCTTGTCGGAATCCCTTTCCCATTCGAAGGTGTGGTCGATCAACGGCCAGCCAGCGTCGGCAGCGACTTTTCGGATCACATTCATATAATCGTTGAAATACGGAGTTCTATCAGGAGACATTCCCGGGAGTATCGGGCAGGTTGTCTGCAATACCGGAATCGCATCTAATCCGTCGATTTTGGCGCAGAGCTCGACCATATTGTTCTCGAATTCCGGCAGATCTATCGGATTCGCCTCAGCGCAGTCGTTCATGCCTATCATGATGAATACCGCGTCCGGCTCGAATCTGGAGACACGCCAGTCGAATGTGTTCAAAAGCCCGCGGGTGTTGTCTCCGCTGATCGCTGATTTTATCACGATATCCTGACTTCTCCCCATTTCTGTTCTGACTCTTTCCGAAAAATGCTCCGCGTAGTCGCGCCCTCCGAACGTGTGCACCGCTCCGTGTGTGATGCTGTCGCCGTAAAACACCCACGTTCTCGGTTTCTTGTCCTCAAAAAGCGATTTCACTCTTTTCATCTCCATACTCCTTTGTCAAGCCCTAGTACTGCGTATAACTTAAAACTTCGCTTTGATTGCGAATCTCATGGATGCCAAGTTGTTTCGGAGTCAAAGGCGTCTTGTCAAAGTGAAGTTTTAACGTATACACAGTACTAGTTTAATTTGCCACATTTTACCATTAAAAAATTGTAACTACTCAGCACCTTTTTCAACCACTAACTTTCACCCGCCTTCGTAAACACTTTGGCGTGGCGGGCTAACGGGGGAGGAAGTAATGTTTTGCCGTTCGACGCGAACGGCGAAACCTCCACGTTGAAATTTAAGACACGCCGTTTCGCGGTCCGTATACAAAAATGACGGCCTGGAAGGTCCGTCCTACTTTTTCTCTTCGGAATCTTTGTTCTTCTTTTCTCCTCCGGAACCAGACGATTTTCTTCTGGCCGAGGTGATGGCGGTGAAGACGATCCCGAAAACGAAAACGGTCGCGAAAAACACCCATGCCGCCGTGGAGAGCTGTATCGCCGCCGCCCACTGCCCCATGAAAGAGTCGCCAGCGAGCTGCAACCCAAGCATGACGAGGAACCCTCCGGCGAATCCTGTGAACGCCACGACTCCGGCCGAAGCGACGACTCCACGCCCACCGCCCTCCGGTATCAGCCTCAATCTCCAATTTCCGCTGACAATTGCCGTTATCATAGCTCCGATGAAAATGCCAAGCAGAAATCCGGTCTGCCAGTCGAGGAACGGCAACTCTTTGACCGTCCTGGCGTTGATGGTCTCGCGGCAATATTCGGAAATCATAAGGTAGGCGTTGCTCATTCCGACGGGCGAATTCAACACATACAAAGCGAAGACGAACAAAACGGCGATGCACGCGCCAGCCAGATAAGACGACCATTTGCCGGTGAAAAACTTCAATATCATATTTTCTCCTCGCGGGTGTCGCACCCTAATTCTCCGAAAACGGACTATTTCAGCATCCTTTTTTCAGCCGCATATGGACACGAATAAACACGAATGTTTTTTTATTTCGCGAATTTCGCGGATGCGAAAATCGCAAAAACTAAATTCGTGAACATTCGTGTTTATTCGTGGCTAACCAATCTCTCTCACGCTTTTTGAATTTTAGTGTTTGTCCGTAGCGCGGTCAAAAATTCCGTCACCACAGTCTTTTGTCGAGGGAGCGGTATTGGACAGCCTCGAAAATATGTTCCGACTCCAGCTTCGCTGATCCCGCGAGGTCCGCGATCGTTCTCGCCAGCCGCAGGATTCTGTCGTACGCCCTGGCGCTGAGGTTCAACTCGTTTATCGACTGTTTGAGGTATGATACGCTTTGCGGGTCCAGAGCGCAGTATTTCAACAGTTGCGCGGACTCCATCCGCGCGTTGCAGTAGACACCGGACAAATCCGCGAATCTCGCGGTTTGAATTTTTCTGGCGGTCATCACGCGGGCGCGGATATCGCGGCTGGGCTCGCCACTCGGCGCTCCGAGCAGTTCGCTCTCGTTTAACGCCGAAAGTTCCACGTGTATGTCGATTCTGTCAAGCAGCGGGCCGGAAATCTTGCTTCTGTACCGTTGTATTTGAGGTGGCGAGCAGCGGCATGCGCGTTGTCCGCCTCCGTAATGTCCGCAGGGGCACGGATTCATAGCCGCCAGAAGCATGAACCTAGCGGGAAAAGTGAAGGTCCCGGCGGCTCTGGAGATGGTTACCTCGCCGTTTTCCAACGGTTGCCGCAATACTTCGAGCACGTTGCGTTTGAATTCGGGCAGCTCGTCGAGAAAAAGCACTCCGTTGTGGGCCAGGCTTATCTCGCCGGGCGTCGGTATCGTCTGACCGCCCAAAAGGCCGGCGTCGCTGATGGTATGGTGCGGAGCGCGGTACGGCCGCTCGGTCAGAAACGGTTTATCAACCGGAAGCAGCCCCAAAACACTGTGTATCTTGCTGGATTCGAGCGCCTCCTCGACGTGCAGCGGCGGCAGGATGCCCGGAAAGCGTTTGGCGAGCATGGATTTTCCGGCGCCGGGAGGGCCTATCATCATGAGATTGTGCCCGCCGGCCGCAGCCACCTCCAACGCCCGTTTCGCCAGGCTCTGCCCCTTCACGTCGGCGAAATCGCGGCTTATCGACGTTTCCGCGAGATCCGCGAACTCGTCCAGGGAGCGTATGCGCGGCGGAGCGGCGAGCTCATCGTTGAAATAGGCTACGGCCTCCGCGAGATTCGCGACCGGATAGACGGGCAGGCCGTTCGCGGCTATCGCGGCCTCGTCCACATTGGCGGACGGAACCAGAAGCGCGTCGATCTCCCTTTCGCTTGCCGCGAGCATTCCGGTGGGGATCATTCCCTTGGCCGGCCTGACCGAACCGTCGAGCGCGAGCTCGCCGACCATCATGGTTCTCGCGAGTTTCGCGAGTTCGATTTGCCCGGAGGCGGCCACCATACCGACCGCTATCGGCAGATCGAATCCGGTGCCCTCCTTTTTGATGTCGGCCGGAGCCAGGTTGATGATGGTCGCGCCTTCCGGATGGCGAAAGCCGCAACTGTCGAGCGCCGAACGAACGCGGTCGCGGCTCTCCTTGACGGCGGCGTCGGGCAGACCAACGATCGAGACGAACGTCTGCTCGCCCCGTTTCGTAGCGTTTATCTCGATCTCGACGGCGTTCGCCTCGACTCCGTTTATCGTAGTTGAAAATGTTTTAGCCAGCATCAGCACACTCCTGTGATGGAACTACAGCTGAATCCGAAAATCCATCTCTTGAACTTAACCGGCTGTCGCCGGAACTTTTCATAACCACAAAGACTCGGAGATTCTACCGCTCTTTCGGAGTTCGCTTAGCGAATTCCGGAAGAATTTTCAACACAAATAAAAAAATGATGAAATGAACTTCGCGCCTTCGTGGTTAAAAAAACAAATTCCCATACCATCAGGGCGAACATAGCGAAATACGTGATTAGTAGTCCTGTATCACCCATTTCAGGGTAGAGGCGCAATATTTCGATCCAATCTCTCACTCTTCGTCGTGTTTTTTGAATGGCGCGTAGACGCGTCCGAGCCACTGGAGACTCATATGGTTCGAGAACTCGAGGGTGTTTAGTCTTATGCCGTGGACCAGTATCGCGAGTCCCGCGAGCAGCACATTCAGAATATGGCCGAACAGAATAACCACAACAGCCACGAGAAGGAGAAAAGGAGCCGCCCAGGCGTTGTCCCAGGCCCCTAGGAGCATCATGCCCATATTGTTGAAGCTGTCGGCGATATAGTATGTGGCTAGTCCCACGGCGAACAACCGAATGTATGAGAGGAGATCCACGAAAGTGCCGATAAGCCCGAAGGGATAGTTGCAGACGTCGCCGACGTCCTTCCAGTTCACCGCGAATCCCGCGGTGAGAAGGGCTCCGCCGCAGTATAGAACGGTCAAAAGTTTCACCGGCCACTCGACATCGGGATAGACGATGAGATTGAGCGCCATAAAATAGTTCCCCCATATAAACATGGCCCATCCGATCTCACCGAGAGCTTTGCGGCTGTTGATGTATAGTGTCGCTTTCCATAAATGCGCTAAAGAAAGATGTATCGCCGCTATGAGGAAACAGAGTTGCTGGATGTGCTGGTTTTTTGTTTGCGGATCAGTGAACCAATCGAGCCCGCGCATCCATTTCGGCAGAAGATCGGGTCTCAAAGCGAAATAAGTTCCGTTGAGTGCGCCCCAGACGATGATCGAGAGGCTGAGAAGGATCATAAGATTCAGTGCCTGGTCCGTTTTCTCGCTTGATTTGAGTTTTAATTTCGCGAGAATCGCGAGAACGAGAAAAATTAGTCCGTATCCGGCGTCGCCTACGATTATTCCAACGAAAATGGTGAGAAAGAAGAGGAAACAGGTGCTGACATCCCATTCGTAGTATCCGGGAGATATTCCGATGAAATCGAAAATCGGTTTGGAAATCTCCAGGAATTTCGGGACTTTGATGAATGTGGGCGTGTTGTCGTCCGAGTCTGGTTCGATGAGATACAGACCCCATCCTTGTTTCTTGGCGGCTTGCTTCAGGTTATCCGTCTCGGGCTCGGGAATGAAACCGGTGATATGGGCCACGACACCGCTTTCGGCCATCGAGTCGCGTTTCTCGAGAAACTCCAAACGCTCCGCTAGTTCCGCGGAACGTTTTTTCAGGTGGTTTTTCAAGGGCGCTAGTTCCGCTAGCTCCTTGTCAATGGCTTTTATTCTCGATTCGATCGATTCAATGGCGGATTCCGTTTCAGTGATGGATAGGTTTTCCGGAAGGCGAGCCAACGGAAGTTCGGATACATCCAGTCCGCGTGTGGCGATCAGCGCGAAATAGACTTCGTGCTTGTTCTGCCGCAGAATGTGAAACGCGGCCGTTCCGCCTTTTTCGGTGTCGGCTTCAGCTGTTTTCGTTTTGAGATCCTCGAAAAGTTCGCGGGAGGTTTGGCAGAGATGAACTTCGATTCCCTTTTCATTGAGGCTATTCAAAGTGTCGGCGGAAAATTCGCCCCAGGGAATCAACAGTTCGCGGTCTTTCCTAAGATCGTCGAATTCCTTCAAACCATCGAGTTTTTCGTTTGACAGCGAAACGACCG
Source organism: Kiritimatiellota bacterium (assembly GCA_013151705.1). Classification (GTDB taxonomy): domain Bacteria; phylum Verrucomicrobiota; class Lentisphaeria; order Victivallales; family JAADHT01; genus JAADHT01. The sequence continues at coordinate 5,804 of JAADHT010000239.1, forward strand.
CCTCGGCCAAAGCGTCGCCGTCCGGAACGCTTTCAAGTGTCGATTCGGTTTTTTCCGCGGGTTTGACGCCATCCAAGACCAGAAACGCCTTTTCAAGGTCCGCGAGCCTCGCGGATGATTCCGAACGATCGGCGGTCTCCTCGATGGGAGCTGCGTCGATATGCATCAATCCCAGCTCGCGGAGACGCTCAAGAGCGGATTCGCGCTCCATCTTCAAGCATATCACGGTGGTTTTCAACATTTTGACGATCATGCAGCCACCTCCACGCCGTCCGCGTCGGACTGCATTTTGCGTTTCGCGATTTTGGAACGTCCGACCGCCGCCGTCTGCTGGTCGCCGAGGTATATCTGTATGACGCGGATGTTGTCTTTGCACTCGGGTATTTTAACTTTCTCGAAGAGGTTCACGCGTTGAGTGGTGACTCTGAGTTCGCGTGCGATCAAATCATACTGGCGTTTGATTATGTCGCGCTCGGCTTTGAGGGAGACGGCGGTTCTCACCGCCTCGACCGCATCGTCGATCCACGGCGGTGTGGAAAAAAGGTCCGGCTCGAAATCCGCGAATCTCGCGGCTTTGAATTCCGGCACGTCTATTCCGGCGATGTTCCTCGTCTCCGTTTCAATCTCCTCGACGACGATCGACGATTTGAGAAACTCGGCCCACTTGTCGTCGGCGAAAAGCGATATCCAGCTTCCTACGCTTCGTTTGGCCTCGTTCTCCCGCTCGGTCAACTCATCCATATGGGCGGCGCATTTGCGCATCTCCATCTGAAGCTGCTGCTTTTTCAACTGAAGCGTGGGAAGGAATCTTGTGAATTGCTTCAAATTGTCTCTTTGAGACTTCAACTCGCTTTTGGTTAGTTTGATTTTAGGCATCGTCTATTTCCGTTTCGGCGGCCGAATTCGACCATCGCAATCGTTTATGTCCGGGTGCGGCTGAGATCCCATTAGATCGCCAAGCGATTCTTCGAATGTTCAGGCGATGTCGCGCCGCGGAATAGAGTCCGCTGAAAGTCGGCGAGGATCACAAGCGCCATCCATCGAGTAGTGAAAGTAACCCATCCAAGTCGAAGTGTCAAGTCAACCTTGAAAATAAAAATCTCAAATTCCCATCAACGATCACAAGAGGAAACCCTTATCAACAGGGAACCTATATCGACGATTGGGGATGTGTCTTTGAAAATATCCATTCTGGGGTGATTGGCGAGGTGAGAACGCCATTGCTGGATGATATTTCAGACTGGAATCAAATCACCCCTCCCTATAAAACTCTACCGGCCGATCTAGGCAAAGCCAGAGATGAAGTGAATTGCTCATGTGCGGAAAGTGATAAATTCATCAAAAGTGGATGCCGCCCGCGCCCATGGGAGCGATTGCAGTTTATCAGAGGCACGGAAAACGCGATGACGGATATTATGATGCCGGAAGAAGGAGCCGTCGAAAGGAGCCGTCGATTCGACTTGCGAAGACAAGCGCTTGGAGCATCTTTCGATTGTGAATGCGAAATTCATCCACCACGGTCGCTTGGCCCCGCGCCATTCCCCATAGCAACAGCGAGGTGCCCTCCATCTTTCAAATGATTTTGGGAGTCCATGTCCGGCGGATAAACTCCAAGCGGTCTTTCCATCCATCTTGATCGAGATCCGACGGGGGCTATTCGTCGTCTTTGGAGTATATGAGATGCTGCTGGATGAGTTCGTTGGCGACGGCCGCCTCGTTCGTTCCCACGAACTTCGCGGCGACTTTTTTGTACTGTTCCAGAGCTTGCTTCTTTTTGCCGAGTTTGTCCAGCGCCTGTCCCATTTCAAGCATCGCTTTGGAAGCCCATCGCTTGAATCTGCCGTAATTGACTTCGACCTTGACCAGCTCCAACACAGCCTTTTCATATTCCCGCATAGCCATAAGGCATTCGCCAATCTGAAACCGCGCGCGGGCCGAGATGGCGTCGCGTATCTGGTATTGAAGGACGGCGCGGTAGTCGCGTATGGCCGATTCGTACTGCTTGAGGTTTTCGCGGCACCAGCCGCGCCATAGTTGGGCGCGGCGACTGTATTTGCTTTTCGGAAACTCCTCCATAAAGGTTTCGAACGATTTTTTGGCCGGCAGCCACTTGTCGGTGAGAGTCTGCGTCTCACCGAGCCTGAGAAGGGCTTGTTCGCGAATCTTGCTGTTTTTATCGGCCGTAACCGACTCCAGATAATGTTTGTAGGCCGTCTCGAAATCCTTCATCTCGAGTCTGATCTCTCCCGCCTGGTAGGCCGCCACCGGAACGTATTCCGACTTGGGGTAGTCTTTGATCAACTGCTCGAAAACATCCAGCGCCTCGTTTTTCTGTTTGCGCCCGAGAAAACACCACGCCTCGCGGTAGAGGGCTTTTTGGCGCATCTCGTCGTTGAGCCCGCGTGCCATAAGCTTGTCCAAAAGAGCGATGGCTTTGTCGTAGTTTTTCGTCTCGTATTCAAGATCGGCGAGTTCGAAAGCCGCGCGGTCGGCAAGTTTTCCGGACGGGTATTTCTTCAGAAGCGCGTTGTAGTTGTCTCTCGCTTCGTTGTACTGTTTCCGTCCGCGCGCGCGCCAAGCGGATTCATACAGGGCTCTTTGAATCATGGGCGAGCGCGGGTTGTTTTTGATGAACTGCTTGAACACGTCGCTCGACGCGTCGTATTGCTTCTGCCGCGACAATGTCACGGCGTAGTAGAACTGGGCTTTTTCGATATTCGGATCGCCCTGATACAAATCGATGAAGTCTTTGAATTTTTTCTGCGCTTTGGCATATTCGTTTCGCTCGAGGTGTATGACCCCCTGTTGGAAAAGGGAGATCGGGGCGAACCGACTTTTCGGATATTTGTCGACCACGATTTGAAAATGTTCCAACGCCTCGTCGGTTTTCTTCCGCCCCACGGCAATCCATCCCAGATAGTATTCAGCTTGCGGGATGAAAAGTGAGTCGGAATGTTTCGCTATAACCTCGGAGAGGTTCGCGCGCGCGACCTTGTACTTTTTAGCGACGTATTGCAGTCTGCCCAACTCCGCAAGAACCTGCGGCGTCAAAGAGCTTTTCGGATACGTGTTTTTGATTTTTTGGAGAAGCTCCATCGCCGACGCGTTTTTATCGAGCTTGATGTACGCTATGGCGGCTTTGAGCAAGGCTCCGGCCGCGTTCTGTTTCGTTGGATAGTCAGACGCGAATTTCTTGAGGTCGCGAATGGCGTCCTCGTAGGAGCCCAAATTGAATTCGCACACGCCAGCGATGTAATGCAGTTGAGCGAAGAAGCTTCCTTTTACGCCTTCGCGTAGAACCGGTTTCAGCTCCACTAGCGCGTCATCGTATTTTTTGAGGGCGCAAAGCGCTTCCGCTATGCGGAATCTGGCTTCATCAGTGTATTTGCGTTTGCCCTCCCAAGGTATGAATTGGCGGTACGCCTTTATCGCGTCCGCGTATTTATCCAGATAGTAAAGGTTTTCCGCCTTGAGAAAAGCCACGTCCTCCGCTGAAGGATTCTGCGGGTACGCGGAAAGAAATTTCTCGCATAATTCCAGACTTTTCTTGTAGTCGGCGGCCCTGTTGAGGCAAAATGCCCGCATCCTTATCGCATCCGGAGTCAAAGTGAACTCCTTGAAGTCCTTCGCGACTCTCGCGAATTCCGAAGCCGCCTCGTCGAATCGCTTCAGTCCCATAAGCGCGCTGGCGTAGTTGAAAAGGAGATTGGGGTGGAGCTGGTCTCCCGCGAAGGCCTTGAGCGCCGGTTTCAGAGTGGCGACGGCGGCATCGTATTTCTTCTGTCGTATGAATGTTTCGCTCAACCAAAGCGTGGCTTTCGCTTTGACGGGATTTTTCTCGGAGAGTTCGCCGAATATGGCTTGAGCTTTGCGGTATTGCTCCAGTTCGAGGCAGCACCTGCCTTGGTATATTCCGGCTTCAGGTGTCAGTTTGTGTTTTGGATACAGGACGCGCAGATCCGAGAAATCCTTCAAAGCGGAACGATACTCTTTGGTCATGAATTTGATGTAACCCATTCTGAATAGCGCTTCCACGGCCAATTTTCCATGGAGCTTTCTGGCAACTATCTCGTTGTTTTTTATGGCCTCGTCCGTTTTTCCCAAGTTGTTCAGGCAATCGGCAAGAAGGAAATAGGCGTCCTCCTTGTAGGGAAAAGACGGGGATGAATGTATCAGGGAGCGTAGAATGTCGCCGGCGGCCTGGTATTTCTTCAAGTTGTAGTTGGACATGGCGCTCAGGAATCTGGCTCTGGGCGTGTATTCACCGCTTGGCGCTAGTTTCGCGAGTTCTTTCGCCGTTTTAACGGTTTCCGCCCACTTCCCTTGAAGGTACAACGCCTCGACCAAACCAGCGAAGCTATGCTCGAGGGGTTCCGAATCCGTCGGCATGGCGATCCGCGGCGACGCCGCGGTGTCCTGTCCAACGCCAGGCAGTTCCTGATAATATTTCTCTTTGCCCCTGTTGACGCTCCAACGGAATGCCCGTTCCGCTTCCGCCGGTTTCCCGGAGATCAAAAGGCATTGTCCCAGTAGATTGTGCACCTGCTCCAAACGGGGAGCGGCTGGCCGCGAAGCCAATTCTCTGAAAATAGCTTCGGCCTCGTGGATTTTTTTCATTTTGAAATAGCAGAGAGCGAGGCCCAGTTTCGCCGAAAGTATCTTTTTGTGTTCCGGATATTTAAGGACGAATGATTTGTATTGATCGGCGGCCAATTTGTATAAATGTTTGTTGTAAAAAGCGTTGGCAGCGAAATACTGCGTCATTTCCGGGGTCGTGTCCTTTTGGAACGCATGGGAAATTGACGCTGCCATCAGCAACAACACGAAAAACGCGAAGGAAACGCCGCGTGTCAGCGCCGCGGAAAATAATTTCTTTTCGTAGCTCATTATGCTTGACAACTCCTTGAAAATGTAATCGGTTTTGACGCGTCGTCGAATAGGCAATGATATCCCACCATCGAATAATACACCTGGAATTCGATTTTGAAAGAGTGTTTTCTAATGAAATCGTCATCTTTCCGGTTTGATGGCGTTGAAATGGCGATTGGAATGGTTATATTACGGCCACAGCGACATTCTCACTGAATGTTCTATTTCGCTTTACCGCCAAACCTGTTGGCGGTCGTTTTGAGAAAGAGAACGCACCCTGTTTTCTATCAGGAATAATCAGAAAGGTGGTTGAATTATGATGATCAAATGCAAGGAATGCGGACATGACAATGAACTGGGAGCGATTTTTTGCCGGGAATGTGGAGGAAAACTGGACGTTGAAGCAATACAACCCGATGTTATCGACAAGAAGGCTTCGAAAAACGTGGTCGGCATCCTCCGGAATTTGATTTCAGCGGTTTTGCTTATCGGATTGATAGTTGTTTTGGGGCTGATGTTCTATCCGCAAAAGATGACTTCGTTCGAGCTGAATCCCGCTCAACAGAGCGCCGCTAAAGATAAATTGAACTATCTTTTGAGTAAGATCGACGGTGGTTACGGCGACAGCAAATACGTTTTCACTCCGGACGAGGTCACATTTCTCTACAACAACGAGCTGACAAAGGATTCCGACGAAGAGCAAGGCGCCGGATTCGTCATCGAAGATATGCAGTTCGACATAGATGACGACGGATTTGTGCTCGTGACCTTGAAAGGAAAGCTTTTCGGCAAAGTCTCCACGACTTTTGCCTTGAAAGGCGTTCTGAACTCCGATCCACTGTCCATAGAAGTTAAAAACACTAAAATGGGACATTTGCCGGTACCGGGCTTCGGGCAAAACAAGGTTGTTGAAAAATTCACCCCCGGCACGGACAAAGGAATCATGAAGCAACTCATCGACGGCATCGACAGCGTGACGCTGACCGACGGCAAGTTCACCGTCAAGGTGAAATCCAAAAAAAAATAGTCGAGATTTCTTTGAAAGACGGCTTGCGCGTTTTCGAAAGGGCTCTACAGTAGGGGCCGCCGAAA
>JAADHT010000239.1:11897-19278 GCA_013151705.1 Kiritimatiellota bacterium
CGTTTGAAAAAAGTCGAGATTTCTTTGAAAGACGGCTTGCGCGTTTTCGAAAGGGCTCTACAGTAGGGGCCGCCGAAAATCCGGCGGTGCGGAAACGGCCTTCCGAGGCGTTTGAAGAAAAGTCGAGATTTCTTTTGAAAGCGACTTGCGCGGTTTCTAAAGTGGCGTATCTTAGTCGCCCGCTGAAATCAAGCGGTGTCGGATTTCGATTGAACAAGATCGTCGTCAAGCGGTCTAAATCTAAACGAACGGCTCGTTGACAAACGAGTTTTGATATTTCGTCGTGGTTCGGATTAGTGATTAGCTTCACTGTCTCAAAGCGACGGAGCTCTTTGAAAATTGAATAGTGCGATGGTCCGCACAAATAACACTTTTGAGTGTTCTCACAATGTAAAATGTAGAGCATATCAAACAAGAAGTAAAAACGACGGCCCTTCGGGGTTGTTGAATATTTTACGGAGAGTTTGATCCTGGCTCAGAACGAACGCTGGCGGCATGGATTAGGCATGCAAGTCGAACGAGAATCTCTAGCTTGCTAGAGTGGATAGTGGCGAAAGGGTGAGTAACGCGTGAACAATCTACCCCTAAGTTCGGAATAGCCTCGGGAAACTGGGATTAATACCGAATGTGATCCTCCAGCGCATGTTGGAGAGATTAAAGATTCATCACTTGGGGATGAGTTCGCGTTCCATTAGCTTGTTGGTATGGGTAACGGCCTACCAAGGCAACGATGGATAGCTGGTCTGAGAGGATGACCAGCCACACTGGGACTGAGACACTGCCCAGACTCCTACGGGAGGCTGCAGTCGAGAATCTTCCGCAATGGGCGAAAGCCTGACGGAGCAATGCCGCGTGCAGGATGAAGGCCCTTGGGTTGTAAACTGCTGTCACCAGGGAAGAACATAATGACGGTACCTGGAGAGGAAGCACCGGCTAACTACGTGCCAGCAGCCGCGGTAATACGTAGGGTGCGAGCGTTGTTCGGATTTATTGGGCGTAAAGGGTCCGCAGGGGGTCTCTTAAGTCAGATGTGAAATCCCACGGCTCAACCGTGGAACTGCATTTGAAACTGAAAGACTAGAGTACTGGAGAGGTGAGTGGAATTCCTGGTGGAGCGGTGGAATGCGTAGATATCAGGAGGAACACCGAGAGCGAAGGCAGCTCACTGGACAGTTACTGACCCTCAGGGACGAAAGCATGGGTAGCAAACAGGATTAGATACCCTGGTAGTCCATGCCGTAAACGGTGTATACTAGATGTGGGGGGATTAAGCCCCCTCCGTGTCCAAGCTAACGCGATAAGTATACCGCCTGGGGACTACGGCCGCAAGGCTAAAACTCAAAGGAATTGACGGGGACCCGCACAAGCGGTGGAGCATGTGGCTTAATTCGAGGCAACGCGAAGAACCTTACCTGGGTTTGACATGTTTAGGACCGCCCCAGAGATGGGGCTTCCCTTCGGGGCCTTTTCACAGGTGCTGCATGGCTGTCGTCAGCTCGTGTCGTGAGATGTTCGGTTAAGTCCGGCAACGAGCGCAACCCATGTCGTTAGTTGCAAACAGTTCGGCTGTGCACTCTAGCGAGACTGCCCGTGTCAAGCGGGAGGAAGGCGTGGACGACGTCAAGTCCGTATGGCCCTTATGCCCAGGGCTGCACACGTGCTACAATGGCCGGAACAATGGGACGCAATGCCGCGAGGCGGAGCAAATCCTCAACACCGGCCCCAGTTCGGATTGGAGTCTGCAACTCGACTCCATGAAGTCGGAATCGCTAGTAAAGGCGTATCAGCAATGGCGCCTTGAATACGTTCCCGGGTCTTGTACACACCGCCCGTCACATCATGGAAGCTGATTGCACCCGAAGTCGTTGACCCAACTCTTCACTGAGAGGGAGACGCCGAAGGTGTGGTTGGTGACTGGGATGAAGTCGTAACAAGGTAGCCGTAGGGGAACCTGCGGCTGGATCACCTCCTTTTTAAGGAGCATCCCTCCTCAAGATTAATTTCTGGAGGTTGGGAGATGGCTTAACCCCCATTCAACGTTTTCGATATTCGAATTTCGGATTTCGGGATTGCTGGACGGGGTGTGGACGATGGCAACATCGTCAAGGCCCATCGCACTATTCAATTTTCAAGAGAAGCGGATTGTCATCCGCGTGTTCATAGAAGTGGAAGCTCCGTTTCTCGACCGTTGAGGTTCGAGGGACGGTCAACACATTCCTTCGGGGCTGTAGCTCAGCTGGCTAGAGCACCTGCCTTGCACGCAGGGGGTCAAGGGTTCGAATCCCTTCAGCTCCACCAGATTGAGAAGTGCTAAAGTTCTGGAGTGCTGGAGTGCTGGAGTTTAAAACTGGAGAACTCAAGAACTAGAGAACTAGAGAACTCAAGAACTTCTTTACTCGGGCGTATAGCTCAGCTGGTTAGAGCGCGTCCCTGATAAGGACGAGGTCCCCGGTTCAAATCCAGGTACGCCCACCATTCTCTCAACTGAGAATTGGAAAGGTTGCCTAGGCCGCGGAAGAGTGTTGGAATTGATTCATGGCGGTTTAATCCGCTTGAATATACAGGACGCATGAGCGTCCGGTGTTCTTTGATAATTGAAGAATTGGGTGTCGTCGATGTTCAACTTTCCGTCGAACGTCGATGATCGAATACAACTTTGTCAAGTTTTTATGGTGGTTAAGCTGCAAAGGGCACATGATGGATGCCTTGGCACTGACAGGCGATGAAGGACGTGGTAAGCTGCGATAAGCTTCGGGAAGCCGCAAACAGGCGTTAATACCCGGAGATTTCCGAATGGGGAAACCCGGCTGGTTGAAGACCAGTCATCCGCGACTGAATACATAGGTTGCGGAAGCGATACTCAGGGAAGTGAAACATCTCAGTACCTGAAGGAAAAGAAATCAACCGAGATTCCGCTAGTAGTGGCGAACGAACGCGGATCAGCCAAAACCGTCCGGTTTACCGGACGGGGTAGTGGGACCGAAACATGGCACGGCGGAGGGTATTGGAATGGTTCAGGAAAGTTCCAGCCGCAGAGGGTGAAAGCCCCGTACACGAAAACCGAAGCCAGCCTATGGGCATCCCAAGTAGGACGGAACACGTGAAACTCTGTCTGAATCCGGGGGGACCACCCTCCAAGGCTAAATACTCGTCAGTGACCGATAGTGAACTAGTACCGTGAGGGAAAGGTGAAAAAGCACCCCTGTTAGGGGATTGAAAAAGTACCTGAAATCATGTGTCTACAAAGTGTGGACGTCTCAATTTATTGGGACTACCGCATGCCTTTTGCATAATGAGCCTGCGACTTACTTTTCAGTAGCGAGGTTAAGCCTTTGGCGGAGCCGAAGCGAAAGCGAGTGTGAATAGCGCGTCTAGTTGCTGGAAGTAGACCCGAAACTAAGTGATCTATCCATGGCCAGGCTGAATCTCCCGTAACAGGGAGTGGAGGGCCGAACCGTTGCGTGTTGAAAAACGCTCGGATGAGCTGTGGATGGGGGTGAAAGGCCAATCAAACTTAGTGATAGCTGGTTCTCTTCGAAATAGCTTTAGGGCTAGCCTCATGTAATAGTTGACGGGGGTAGAGCACTGATTGTTCGCGGGCCCTTACCGGGGTACCTACAACTATCAAACTCCGAATACCGTCAACCGTATCATGGGAGTCAGACTGTGGGAGATAAGTTTCATAGTCGAAAGGAAAACAGTCCAGACCGCCGGCTAAGGTCCCTAATTCAGATTAAGTGGAAATAAGGATGTGGAGTTGCGTAGACAGCCAGTATGTTGGCTTAGAGGCAGCCATCATTTAAAGAGTGCGTAACAGCTCACTGGTCGAGTGATTCCGCGCCGAAGATGATCGGGACTAAATCTGAAACCGAAGCCGCGGATTGCGAATTTATTCGCAGTGGTAGAAGAGCGTTGTATACGGGTCGAAGCCGAAGTGTGAACTAAGTCGCGAGACTGAAGAGGTGGACTGTATACAAGTGACCATGCAGGCATGAGTAGCGAAAAACCGGGTGAGAATCCCGGTCACTGAAATCCTAAGGTTTCCTGGGGAAGGTTCGTCCGCTCAGGGTTAGTCGGGTCCTAAGGCGAGGCCGAAAGGCGTAGTCGATGGACAACAGGTTAATATTCCTGTACCACCTTGTTGTAGTTGTTGGAGGGACGCAGTATGAAAGCCGAGCCGGCTGATGAATATGCCGGTCGAAGACCGTAGGGCGTTTGGGGCTAAAAGACCAAACACGTGCCTGAGAGTCGTAAGGACGTCAAACCTTCGGGTGAGGCGGATTCGGTGGACTTTGCTGACTAGAAAAGCTCCGTTACGACGTTGACAACAAGGTGCCCGTACCGTAAACCGACACAGGTAGGAAGGTCGAGAAGACCAAAGTGCGCGAGAGAAACCACGTTAAGGAATTCGGCAAATTAGCCCCGTAACTTCGGGAGAAGGGGTGCCGGACTTTGTGAAAAGACTTGCTCTTGGAGCATCGTCCGGTTGCAATGAAAAGGCTCGTGCGACTGTTTAGCAAAAACACAGCTCTCTGCTAACTCGCAAGAGGATGTATAGGGAGTGACACGTGACCAATGCCAAAAGGTCAAAGGAATCTGTTATCCTTCGGGAGAAGCAGTGAACTGAAGCCCTGGTGAATGTCGGCCGTAACTATAACGGTCCTAAGGTAGCGAAATTCCTTGTCGGGTAAGTTCCGACCTGCACGAATCGTGTAACGACGCGAGCACTGTCTCAACGTGGATCTCGGCGAAGTTGTAGTTCCGGTGAAAATGCCGGATACCCGCGGAAGGACGGAAAGACCCCGTGAACCTTTACTGTAATCTGATATTGGTATTTGGTTATTCATGTGTAGGATAGGTGGGAGACTTTGAAGCGGCCACGCCAGTGCCCGTGGAGTCATCCTTGAAATACCACCCTTGACTTGTTGAATATCTAACCATGTCCCGTGAATCCGGGCATGAGACAGTGTCAGAGGGTCAGTTTGACTGGGGCGGTTTCCTCCTAAATTGTAACGGAGGAGTTCGAAGGTACACTCATCACGGTTGGTAATCGTGAGCAGAGCGTAAGGGTAGAAGTGTGCTTTACTGTGAGACCGACAGGTCGAGCAGTTGCGAAAGCAGGACCTAGTGATCCAGCGATGGAATGTGGAATCGTCGTTGCTCATCGGATAAAAGGTACTCCGGGGATAACAGGCTTATAGCGCCCAAGCGTCCATAGCGACGGCGCTGTTTGGCACCTCGATGTCGGCTCATCACATCCTGGGGCTGTAGAAGGTCCCAAGGGTTAGGCTGTTCGCCTATTAAAGTGGTACGCGAGCTGGGTTCAGAACGTCGTGAGACAGTTCGGTCCTTATCCTCCGCGGGCGTAGGAAATTTGACGGGATCATTCCCTAGTACGAGAGGACCGGGAATGAGCAACCTCTGGTGTTCCAATTGTGTCGTCAGATGCATTGTTGGGTAGCTATGTTGCGAAAGGATAAGCGCTGAAAGCATCTAAGCGCCAAGCCCCCCCGAAGACGAGATTTCCCATACCATTATGGTATCTGAAGGCTGGTTGAAGACTACAACCTTGATAGGCTGGAGCTGTAAGTGCGGCAACGCATTCAGGTTACCAGTACTAATAAGCCGTGAGGCTTAACCACCTTTTTTTTCAGTCCCTTGACGGGGCCTGAAAAGATTGTGAACCACAAAGTGTTTCGATCCGCCCAATTCTTCTTTTTTATATTCAGTGTCCGAATCCTCAAGTCGAAGTTTTATCGACTGATTGGGATAGGACCAATGTTTTCTCGGTGTCTTTAGCGAGGTTGTCACACCCGTTCCCATCCCGAACACGGACGTTAAGGACCTCAGTGGCGATGGTACTGCATTTAAGAGTGCGGGAGAGTAGCGCGATGCCGGGATTTTATTTCAAGCGGATATCTTCGGATATCCGCTTTTTTTTCGCTTCGTTCCAAAGACGCTCCATTTCCTCTATGGAAGTGTTTTCCAGTGTTTCGCCTTTTGCGAGAATGGAACGCTCTATGTGTTGGAAGCGGCGGATGAATTTACCGTTGGCTTTAGCGAGTATTTCCTCGGAAGTGTCTCTTTTTCTGAATCTCGCGAGATTTGCGGCGGCGAAGAGAATATCGCCTATTTCCTCGTCGATGGAGGTGTCGTCTCCCGACTCCACAGCGGATTTGAGCTCATTCAACTCTTCCTCGATCTTCTCTATTATTTGACTTGGCTCGCTCCAGTCGAAGCCCACTTTCGCAGCCCTTTTCTGAAGCTCGTCGGCTCTGGCGAGCGCCGGCATACTGCGGGGAACGCGGTCGAGAATTGATTCGGAATGTTCTGGGGGTTTCTCATTTTTCTTGATTTCACGCCAAATTTCCAGCACTTCATCGGGATTGTCGGCTTGGGCGTCAGCGAACACATGCGGATGACGACGAATCATTTTTTCGGTTATAACTCTGGCCACATCGTCGAAGGTGAATCGATTCTCCTCCTCCGCTATTTTCGCATGGAAGACTATGTGAAGCAGCACGTCGCCAAGCTCCTCGCGGATATGGTCGTCGTCGCCGTCGTCGATGGCGTCCAAAAGCTCGGCGCACTCCTCGACGAGAAATCTTTTTATCGTGGCGTGGGTCTGCTCCTTGTCCCAAGGGCAACCGTTTTCGGATCTTAAGGCGGTAAGAACGTCGAGAAGTTTGAAAATCCAAGGTCTTTTTTCGGGGGATGACATCAACCGACGGCCCCGTCGTTTTTCAGACTAGCGCGGATTTCCTCAGGAAGATCGTCTATCGATTCGTATGTTTTTCGTTCACCGTTGATTATCACTGAATACGATTGATGGGAGGGATCGCCCTCGAGATGTTCAAGCGTCTCACGAATATCCTCGGGAACTTGTTCTATGGAATCGAAAACCATAACCTCGTCCCCCTCTTTGATGACGATTTTCTGTTTCGGGGGCGTTACCGCTATGGGAATGGTATGTGTGACAACGGAGTCGTCGTCCTCAAGGAATTTGACATCGGGCGGTTTGTATTTAGGTTTCTCATCATGACCGAAGATTTTCTTCAAAATACCCATAACTCTATCTTCTCCTAAAAACAAAAACCAATAATCCACATCTTCAACATCTGTAATTATACAACATTCAACGACTGATTTCAAGTTGGTATGTTAGCGAATATCCAAGAAAAAGAGTTGGCGGGTGGTTAATACGGGCCAGGGTGGACACTTCTAATTGTCGCCAAGGGATTAAAGTCGCGCTTTGTCGCTTATTTTAGAGGCGATTTAGCATCAAATAACTGACTGCTTATTGACTGCTTTTCTGACTGAAAAGGCATAAAATGACACAAAACCGCATTGCGCGGCAATGCCAGTGGCGAAATTCGCCGCT
>JAADHT010000194.1 GCA_013151705.1 Kiritimatiellota bacterium
CACATGAGCCGTAATCCATAGGGTTACAACCTATCCACAAAATAATCAAGTCCTGAATGAGAAATTCGATTCAATTTTTTCGGCGGTGTATTTCCGTATTGGAAAACGTTCTTTCGCATTGCGGAAACACAGTTCCGACTACTTTGGACAACTGAAATATGCCAATTATATGCCGATGCAAGCGTTTTTCTTGAAAAATATCGATATTTTCCGCGGATTTCGCGGAATTGGGGCTTGACTTGAGTTGGCGGCGAGTTTAGATTGTGCGATGAAACAGTTGTGAAACAGTTGGCGGCATCAATTTGAAACTTTGTTGGGGGAGGAAATCTTTTCCAACTGGGTTTTTAGAGAGGTTGTTGTTCACGTTCTTCATTCCACGGTGTTAAGTTTTGTATCAGCTGAAGACCGAGGAGTGGGGACCATCAAACGGCGGCTCCGTCGCCACAGTCGGTAATTGGACGCCGAGTATGACGGAGCGGTAAAATAAAAGGTGATGCAATGATTAACGGCAGAGCGGTCGCGGAAAAGCAGTTGAAGATCACGGAGCGGACGGTGTTCTCATCGGGTGGAGTGGATTTGGACCTTGTTCCGGCGAAGTTGACGCCGGTTCCCGAAGGAGGAAGTTTGTCTCTTGACGGAGAGTGGGCGGTGATGCGTCATCCGTTTGATGACGAGTCCGCGGATCTCGCGGGAGCGGGAGCGGATTCCTGGGAGGTCGTCGAGCAGCCCGGCAAGGTGTTCTACTCCGATCCGGAGGGAGAGAAGGTTGATATTCCGAACTGGAATCGCATTTCATTGGATCATATAGATGAGAATGACGGCGCGATACTCGTGAAGGAGGCGCTGGTTCCATCGGAATGGAGTGGCGGAAGGATTTTTCTTCGTTTCGACGCTGTATATCCCGCCGGGATATTCCACGTCAACGGCAAAAAGGTTGGCGAGCACTATTCCGGATTGACTCCAGTGGAGTTCGAGCTTGTCAACGCGAATCCAGGTGAGGAGCTGACGATCGCCGTCCGTCTGCTCCGTAAGCACAAATTCGTGAAAATGGACATGCCGCGGCACGCTCTTGAATTCGCGGGGCTCGCGCAGAGCGCCTATCTATTCTTCGTTCCGAACACCTTCGTCAAGGACTATCATCTGATAACGGAACTGCACGAGTCGCTTGTTTCTGGAAGTGTTCGCGGAGTGGTTTCCGTCGAAGCCGCCGTGAATAGCTCTCTTTCGGTGGTTTTGAGCGACGGCGCCGGGGAGGTGGTGTCAACTTTCGAACGCGCGGTGGCTCCGGGACGGTCCGATTGCGATGTCGAGCTGAAAATCGCCAACCCGAAACTCTGGAACGACGAGTGTCCGAATCTATACGATGTCGAGATAAGAGTTGGCGATGCCTCGTATTCGTACAAGACTGGGTTCAGGCGACTGGATCTTTCGCCTGAAGGAGCGAGGCTCAACGGGAATTTCGTGAAGTTCAGGGGCATCAACCATCTTACTTTCCACCGCGAGTATGGTCTGCATACGCCGAAGGAGTGGCTGAGAGAATCCCTGTCGCTTATGAAAAAGGCGAACATCAACGCTATTCGCACGCATTTCACGGGTCCTTCGGATTTGGTTGATTTATGCGACGAGATGGGATTTTATCTTCTTCAGGAGCTTCCGATCGACTGGGGGACGAACTACATACACGACACGGACTGGGTCGCTCCCGCTCTGATGAGGTTGGAGGGCGCTATTCGGCGCGACAGGCACCATCCATCCATCATGGTATGGAGCGTCGGCAACGAGAACATGCCGGAATCCGCGGAAGTCGCGGAGGACGGGTGGAACCACTTGAGAACCTACGACCTTTTCTGCAAGGCCCTCGATCCTTCGAGAGCCACGATGTTTCCGCCTCCGGGGCCGGCGAACAAGATAAAGGGGATTTTCGAGCTTAGATTCGGTGATGTGGCCGATATACACTACAGTTTCAAATTGCAGAAGCAGTTCAACGAGACTGGACGAATCGAGATGCCGAACAGCTGGGAAGCCGATATGACGACCATAACCAGGGAAGAGGCGCTGGAACGTGGTTGGAGCGGGTGCTGGTTCAGTTCGGAATACGGGATATTCAACGCCATTCCGGATGTGTTGAACGGTCCGTACCTCTCCGTCATCTCAGATAAGGATCAAGAGCCGCTATCCGGAAGAAACACCCTTGATGTGTTCGCCAAGCGGCTCCGGAATGAATGGGGCAACATGCGTTTTGACTCGACTTGTCTTGGCGGCGCGTATTTTCCGTGGCTTTGCGCCGGAGCCGGAAAAGGGACGGATGGTAATCCATGGGGCTGGACGAGATGGGGCGAGGATGCCAACTGGGGCGTGGTCACTGCTGATTTACTGCCTAAACCGCAATTCTGGGCGTTGCGCGTGCTTTTCGCTCCGGTGTGGTTTCCGGAACGCGTCACGTGGGATGTCGGTTCCGATGCTGTGTCGTTCAAGATAATGAACCAGTACAATTCGATAAATTTGAACGAATGCGTGTTCAGAACGCAGCTGAATGCCGGGGCGACATACTGCAGCATGATGCGGAAGTTCAGCGACATCGGAGTTGAGTGCGCGCCCGGAGAGACCGGCGAGTTCACCATACCGCTCGACGAGTCGCTGATCCAAGCGCTTTCGGAGGGGAATTGGGTGTTATGCCGCGTGACCATGCTTGATCCCAAGGGGTTCTCTCCAGTCACTGCCGACATTCAGATCGTCCCGGAGGATGTCAGGATAAAAGGTGGCGGCGCGATGACTGTCGGACCAGACGCCGTCATCTAATACCAGTTCGCAATCAATAAGCTATTAAAAACAGGAACGCGTTTGAGATGGAGTCGCTTTCAAATTGAAAGTGAATACGCTCAAATTCATCCTGTCGAGCTCGATTGGATTCTTGTGGCGCCGGCCCGTGTTTTTATAATCAGTCGCTACTTCAAGTAGCGCCGAATCGTAAAAACCCAAGCCAACATTCACAATAACTCCAATTTTTAATAGCTTATTGATTGCTGGTATAAAATTCCGGCTACTATTCATCCACATGCGTGGACGGAAGATGTGGACAGTGACAAAATCCGCGTAATTCCTCGAATGACAGGGTTTCGCCGCTGGACCACGATCAGCGCAATTGCTGTATTTTGATTTGGGTTTCGGCCGCGCCGAGCCGGGAGAATGTGTTATGAAGATGAACGGAAGAGAGAGGTTGCTGGCCGCGATAGCTCGGAAGCCCGTCGACAGGATACCGTATACCTACGACTCCACGGAGGATGCCGAACGTAACTTCAGAGACTATTTGAAGATCGGTGACGACGAGAGTGTTGGGGATTTTTTCGGGTGCGACAAGTTCGCCTCGTTGTGGAGCGCGATAGGCGCGGCACCGACTTTGCCGGAGCGTATGGAGCGGTTCGATACGGTTGATCCGAACGTCAAAGTCGACATATGGGGGTGTCGGCGCGAGCTGACGACCGCCGGAGATGCCCACTATTTCGAGATAACCGAGCATCCGCTCCGTGACGCTGAAACCATTCAGGATGTTGAAAACTACGATTGGCCGACAGTTGACGACGTTGTTTTTCCGGAGATTCCCGCGGATTTCGATTTGGAGCGATGGAAAAGCGACAAAGTCGTGCTCGACATGTCGTTCATCTGCCCATTCGGCGTTCCCTGGTCCATGATGGGGCTGGAGAAGATGATGCTCGACGTGGCTTTGAATCCAGGGGTCGTCGAGGCCGTGGTCGCCAAAGTCGAGGAGTACTCCCTCGTTTCAATGAATGCGATGCTGGAGAAATATCCCGGCGTGTTTGACCTTGTCGGATGTGGCGACGATTACGGCACTCAGAACGGGTTGCTTATGAGTGCGGAAATGATTGGGGATTTTTTCATGCCGAGTCTGAAACGCCACTACGATCTCGCTTCCGAATATGGCGTTGCCGGATACCATCACTGCTGTGGAGCGATTTTCGAGATAATACCCTCGATGATGGATGCCGGAGTGAGGGTGCTGAATCCGATCCAGACAAGCGCGGCTGGCATGGATCCCGAGGCGCTCAAACGTGAGTTTGGTTCCGATTTGGCGTTTCACGGCGGAGTTGATATTCAGCAGACGCTCGTGACGGGAACTCCAGATGAGGTGCGCGCCGAGGCGCGCTCCAGAATGGAGACACTGGGGCCGGAAGGATACATTCTCGCTCCGTCGCACGTTCTTCAGCCAGACACTCCTCCCGAGAATCTAGCCGCGATGTACGACGAGGTGGCCAACTGGAGCGGTTCCGTCTGAATTCGCGTATTCGTGGCTGAGTTTTCTGTGTTTTTTCAGCAAAGGATATTAATGACTGGAATCGTTCAAAAATTCAAGTCCAGATTCAAAGCCGACATCGATGCCGGTGTTTTCGGCGGTGCCGGGAGACTTCCGTCCATCCGGCAGTTGTCGAAACGATACGAAGTCAGCACGGCATCCGTGAAACGGGCGGTTGATGAGTTGCAGAATGACGGTGTGCTGGTTGCCGTCCACGGAAAGGGGATTTTCATCGGAGGAACGCCCGTCAATATCCGCCGCGTCGGCTCCAAGGTTATTGGAGCGATACTTCTCACTCCGCGAGAGCATGCGATAATCAACGACATTAAGAACAGGCGTCTGGAGGACGGGTGGCTGTTCGCCGTCTACGCCGCCGGAACTGATTTGCAGGAGCCGGAGAAGGAGAGGCTTTTTCTGGAGGAGGCGGAGAGGCAGGGGTTTGCTGGAATCGTGATGGTGCCGACTCCGCTTCATCCCTTGAACACCGATTTCTACCGGCGGTTGCGTTTTTTGGGTGTGAAGTTGGTTATGCTCGCCCCTTACAGAAGGAAGATGGGCGACGAGTGTTATTGCCATTTCGATCATGCGGCGGGAGTTGAGCTGGCAGTCGGAAAGGCGATTGAATCGGGTTCCCGCAACATTGTTTACGTGGGAAGCCGCGACAAATATTTCTCATACGCCACAATCACGCTCGAAGCGTATGAGCGAGAAATGCGGCGGCTCGGTAGGCCCGCGGAACTCGCGCCTTTCAATCCGACGAAGCTGCGGGAATGGGTGCTGTCTCTGCCGGATGGAACCGCGATACTCGCGCGGCACGCCGGATCGGCGGCGGCGGTTGCGGGAATCGCGAGTCCAGCGGGGCGACTGGACAAGGACGATTTGAGCGTCACGAACCTTTTCGGCGACGAGCCGCCCGCATATGGGATAAATCAGGTTATGTTCGATTTGCGCGGCGTGCTCGAGCGCGCCGTGGATTTCGTCATGGACGAGAAAACCTCGTCCACCGACACTTTCCAAAGACTCTTCCCCCCGACATTTTTCCATCACAGATGAAACACTGATTTTCCATCTGAGTTAATCGGTGAGCCAATTGCAAAAGTCTGGGGCCACAGGGGTCAAACCTGGGGTGTTAAAAATCAGCCACTTTTTGAAGAATTACTGGAATACAGTATGTTTTCAGCCCAGCAGATATAAACATCCAAGTTTAGCCATCTGGCCTTATCTCGAGGTTTCGGAGGTGAAACAAAACCAATTACAGTGTGGATTAAACTTCTTTTTGTCCTACAGGAAAAATCAACAAATAATTTCCAATTCTCATCATCTTTTAAATGGTGCTTAAGTATTATTGCTGCTTTATGGGTGGCATCGTAAGTTTGACGAATAACACATTTATCCTTCACTTCTTCAATGTTTGTGTTTTTTTATTATGAGTATACGACAATTGATGATAAGGATGCTTTTCTGGATTTGTCTTCTTCATGCATTTGCAGCCGGATTTACCGCAACTGCTCATGAGTGTTCTTACTTTTCCGGCAATAACCGGGCGAGGGGTTACCAATCTCTGAATACCCTGCCACATTCCCTTGCCTCCACCGCTCCGCGGTTAATCTAGACGAGTGATAACAAAATTGTATTTATAGCGCATTAATAATACATTATTGTAACTTTTCTCGATGGAAGATTACCCGATTTTCTGGCGTTGAAAGCCATAACAGTCTTGTCTTGAATGCTTTACATAATATTTGGCAACTTTGGCATGCTTTTTGCTGTAGAACTTGCGTTGTTGTGAATGTAGAGGTGATTGCCTCTGTGGAAATAGTTGGAGGATGAGAGATGCGGCTTGTCGTAGTGGATGTTCAGCCGGAACGGCTACCCGCCGTCAAGCAGTCGTTTATCCTCGTTCGGAAATTTAAACGTCCTATAACTTTATCACCCACTCCTGGATACGTTGGAATTCAGCGAGGGTGCATATGCGAAGCAGGAGTAGGTGAAGTGTGGTAACCACTCGAACCCGACGCAGATACGTTTTGACGGATTCAGGTCACTCCCACTTTAATTAAAACAGAAATGTTTGTAAAACAAAAAGGAAAAAAATGAGAAAAATCGCAATTTACGGAAAAGGTGGAATCGGGAAATCAACGACGACTCAGAACACTGTCGCTGGGTTGACGGAAATGGCAAACAGAATCATGGTGGTGGGTTGCGATCCCAAAGCTGATTCAACGCGTTTGCTACTTGGAGGTTTAGCACAGGAAACAGTACTGAATAAACTAAGGGAGGAAGGTGAAGACGTAAAACTCGAAGATGTGATTAAGGAAGGATTTTCTGGAGTAAGATGCGTTGAATCCGGTGGTCCGGAACCTGGTGTCGGTTGTGCCGGCCGCGGTATTATTACATCAATAAACCTGCTAGAGCAGCTTGGAGCTTACGAAGATAGTATCGGACTTGATTATGTCTTCTATGATGTGCTCGGTGATGTCGTTTGCGGAGGATTTGCGATGCCTATGCGGGAAGGTAAAGCGCAGGAAATCTATATTGTTGTATCCGGTGAAATGATGGCAATGTATGCGGCAAACAACATATGTAAAGGTATTGTGAAGTTTGCTGACGCGGGAGGTGTGCGTTTAGCTGGTTTGATCTGTAATAGTCGGAACTGTGATAATGAAAAGGAACTAATAGAAGCATTGGCAAAACGCCTGGGGACCCAGATGATTCACTTTGTTCCACGTGATAATGTGGTGCAACGCGCCGAACTTAACCGTAAAACAGTTATCGAATATGAAGTTGATAATCCACAGGCTGATGAATATAGAGCGCTGGCGAAAAAAATCGATGAGAATAAAATGTATGTGATTCCCGAGCCACTTGAAATTGAAGAATTGGAAGAACTTCTCGTGACATACGGAATTGTATAAAAATCATAACAAAAAAGGTGCTTATTATGTCGAAATTATTAGTGAGATCAATTGTCAGATCCGAAAAAGTTGATGAAGTTTTAAACGCTCTTATGGAAGCGGGGTATCCGGCCGTCACGAAAATTCCTGTTTTCGGACGGGGAAAGC
>JAADHT010000284.1 GCA_013151705.1 Kiritimatiellota bacterium
GGAAAAACAGCCCATCCGCGAGTCTCGCCAAACTCAAAATACCGAAAAATCAATCAGTTTTCCCCGCGGATGAGTTTTTTGACCATACGGGTTTCCGGGAGTCGCCAGTCTATCGGGGATTCGTTGTGTTGTCGCAAAATCTCGTTAATCCGCGAGAAAGGTTTGGAACCGAAAAAGCCTCGGTGCGCGGAAAGAGGGGAGGGGTGCGGAGCTTTGAGAGCGATATGACGATCCGAATTCACGATGGCTCCTTTTTTAGCGGCGAAACCGCCCCACAGCAGAAAAACGATCGGGCGCTTACGTTTCGAGAGTCCCGCTAGAATCGCGTCGGTGAACGACTCCCAGCCTTTGCCGGCGTGCGAGTTCGCCCGATGCGCCCTTACCGTCAACACGGCGTTGATCAACAACACGCCCTGTTCCGCCCAGCTCCGCAGGTCGCCGGAAGTTGGAGTAGGGTATCCGAGATCGTCGGACAGTTCTTTGAATATGTTTCTAAGCGATGGAGGCGACTTCACGCCCGGATTGACGGAGAACGCCAAGCCGTGCGCTTGATTATCGTCGTGATAGGGATCCTGTCCGACCACGACCACCTTCACCTTTTCCGGTGGGGTTAGTTCGAG
The DNA here is from genome assembly GCA_013151705.1 of Kiritimatiellota bacterium. Lineage (GTDB taxonomy): Bacteria > Verrucomicrobiota > Lentisphaeria > Victivallales > JAADHT01 > JAADHT01. Next base: position 621 of record JAADHT010000284.1, read on the forward strand.
TGCCGTGAATATTTTCTCTTTCGGCGGAAAAATCGTCTCGTTTCTCCACTCGTCCTCCAGAAACGCCGCGAGTTTCGCGAATTTCTCGGATTCGATCTCCTCGCGCAAAAGCGTTTTCCAGTTGTCAGGTATTTTTTTTTCAAGTTCAAGCATGTTTATATTGATTATGGCGCGCTATTTGCGTTCGAAGAACGCAAGATACTTTCGCCTCACGTCGGGCTTGCCCCGGCGGGAGCGCGGTTTTATTTCGAGCCACACTCCACGAATTTGCGAACCGCGCGGGAGGGGCGGTCTCGGCGAGACGGCCCCCTACTACGGAATCGGCGCTATTTTCGCGATCAGGTGCGTTCGTAGGAAAGGGAGGAACGTTTCCAGCTTCTCCGCCAGCATCCAGCAGAACGGCACTATTCTTCTCGCTATCGGGGGAGCGAGGGTTACTTTTTTGATTTCACACGTCCAAGGCGAGAAAAGTTCGCGTATCTCGCGTTTTCCCACGCCTTTGACGTTGGGGTTGGACGGGCTGTCGAACGCGAAGTCGTACCAGAGTATAAAACCGTCATTTTTACATACTCGTTTCATCTCTTCCGCGACTTTCGCGCGTTTTTTCGCGTCCAGAATCGAGGTGAAGACCGTTGATTGGAACACTATGTCGAATGAGTCGTCAGGCCAGGGGAGGGTGTCGGCGTCGCCGGTTTTGACATTCGCTTTCGGAATGCGCTTTTTCGCGGTTTCCGCGCGGTCGTCGTCCAGTTCGATTCCCGCTAGATTCGCGGAAAGCAGACCGAACATCTGGAACTCGGCGAGCCATTGTCCGTTTCCGCAGCCGATCTCCAGGAGTATCACTGTTGACAAGTCGTAGTCGAGTCGTTCGGCGAAATGGGATTCGAGAATTCCGCGGATATCGCGTTGTCTGCGTTGGATCATGAAAAACGCGGCTTTGTCGAGCGGTGAGTATTTTTTTTCAAGCACGTAGTCCTAGCTCCTTCCTAGAATTCGAGCACCGTTTAATCAGCCTCGAACATATCGTTCAGGAAATCGGAGACGGGGTCGCCGCCTTTCGCTGTGGCGGTTATTGAGCGCAGCTCCCCTTTGTCGAACCAAAGCCCGTGGTTTCTCGGGCATTTGTCCACTTCCACTAAGGTCGCGGGGGACTTCGGCGCGTCGGAGTCGAGCGGTATGTCCACCAACAGCATGCGTTTCCCGCACACCGGGCATTTTCGTTCGCCCTTGCCTTTGGGAGGAGCGGGGGCCACTAGCGCTGAAGCGATGGAGGAGTTTCGTTTGGAGTCCACCGCGAGAAGCAGATCCAATTCGCCTTCATCCAACCAGATGCCGCCGCATTCGTCGCAGAAGTCTATCTCCACGTTTTCAAGCTCGATTACGAGCATTTCATCATTGCATTCCGGACAAAGCATATTGGTGTTCTCCGTGAACAGTTTGTTGTTCAATAAATCCGAGGTCGTTAATTCCTATGCCGTCTTATGCGGATCGGAAAAATAGTGTGTGTGGAAGATCATCAGGTGACAAGCCGTGTATATCAATAGAAGTCCAAGGATCAATGGCAGGAAAACCGGCAGAGTGAGTCCGGTTTCCAAAACGGAGTTCTCAGGGTCGAGAGGATTCACGTGGATTTTCACCTTGGCGTTCACAGGATATTTTTCCAGAAATTTGCAGACCTCGCTTTCCGGCGCCGCGTAGTAGAAATCCGCGATGCCGATCGCCTGACTTGGAAGATAGGATATGTTGTTGTTGAAAAAGGTGTTCTGTTTATATACGTATTCGTATTTTATGTCGGGCATGCATATGTTGGTCGGTTGATTCGCTGGAGTGTCTTCCAGATAAGATACGAAGGAATCTATTATCACGCCTTGCGCGACAGGCCAGGATTTTACTTTTTTAGCGTCGAATATCGATACAACGCCAAAAACGAAGGTGACAACGCCGGCGAGCATTGTCAATCCAATGAAATACGCCATTTTATTTTTCAATAGTTGCATAACAGCATCTCCAACGCTTGTTTTTCGAGTTCAATAAGAGCGATTATAGTTCACTGGTATGGCTGTGAGACCTTTACGAACATTCGCTAACATAACACAAAAAATTACTATTGCAAACCGTTTTCGCCCACTTCCAGCGTGAAAAAAACAAATTCGGGGATTTGTTCTTCCGCATGATCCGCGGATGATTTTGATTAGCCTGGATCCGTTAGAATCCAGCAGCGGCGGTCAAGTTCACCCGATGTGGATTACAATTTAAGGAGCAGAAAACACATCATGAAATAAATCATCGACGCGGAAAGGTCGTTTCCGGTCGTCACGAAAGGGCCGGAAGCGAGTGCCGGATCGATTTTCAGGTGATGAAGCAGTATTGGCAGGAGGGTGCCGGTGAGAGCGGCGAATGTCATAGCGCTGCACATCGAAATCGCCACGACAACGCCGAGTTTGACGGGTGGAATACTCATCGCATGCTCGAAATACGATAGGTTGGCCCAGACCAGCAACCCCGTCAGACAGCCGCAGACCAGTCCCATGAGCATGCCGACGGATATCTCTTTCAGGGAGATTTTCAGTAGTTTCGCGCTAGCCAACTCTCCCAACGCGATTCCCCTGACGGTAACCGCCGAAGCCTGCATGCCGGTGTTTCCTCCCATCGCCATTATTACCGGCACGAACGCGGCCAGTCCCTCCACGCTGGTCAGTCCGATCATCTTCTGTATGATAATACTCACTAGAATTCCGGAAAACATCGTGATCATCAGCCAAGGCAGACGCAGTGTGGCGACTTTGAAGGGAGAATCCTCGTTTCGCTCCATATCCGGCGCTCCGGCCATATGGGCGATATCCTCGACCGCCTCCTCCTCCATGACGTCCATGACGTCGTCGGCGGTTATACGGCCGACGAGTCTTCCGGACTGATCCAAGACGGGCATCACGTAGAGGTCGTATTTCCGGAAGTTGTTGGCAATGCTCTCCTGGTCCTCGTCGGTTCCGGCGAATACCGGGAATTCCTCGACGACATCCTCCATAAGGCTTCCGCGCGGTTTCGAGAGGAGATCCGATATGTTTATCGCCCCCTTCATACGCTTCTGGTCGTCGATGACGAAGACCACCGATATCGGGTCGTCGTACTCCTCCTGGGCGATAGCGAGAATAGCCTCCTGCACCGTGGCGTCGGCGCGGACGGCGCAGAGCTCCGGGGTCATCAGGTCTCCGGCGGAGTCCTCGTCGTATCCCAGAAGCTTTTTCAGTTCCTGGCGGTCCTTCTCGGAGAATTTAGCGAGGATTTCGCCTTTACGCTCATCGTTTATTTCGCGGAAGACGTCCGCGCGGTCGTCCGAGGGCATTTCGACGAGGAGAGCGGCGACTCGATCGGAATCCAGCTCCTGGATAATGTCGGCGATCTCCTCCGAATCCATCTCCACGAGTATGTCAGCCGCCAGTTCGGTCGGCAGTTCCGCGAAGATTATGGTCTTGGTCTCCTTTTCGACCTTTTCCAGAAGTTCGGCGGTGTCCTGCGGGGTGGAGTCGGCGAGGATATCCGCGATTTTCGCGGACATACCGTGTTCGGCGAGTTTCTCCAGTTCTTCGGTTGTCATAATATTTGCCATCTGGAGGACTCCCCTAAAAACATCTGTCGTTTACTCAACAGGGGTTTAACGCTTTGCGGTTCCGTCGTTTCCCGCGGGTAGGCGGCGCTTTTTTGGTTTCGAATATTTGAAAAATATGTTCCAAGCGGCGAGAAATCGCCGCGGGATAAACTTTTCCGCGGAAAAGTTTATTCCCACTCGATGGTTCCGGGTGGTTTGGAGGTTAGGTCGAAGACGACGCGGTTCACGCCCTCGACTTCATTGATGATCCTGTTTGAAATATGCCCCATCACATCGTAGGGAACCTTCACCCAGTCGGCGGTCATTCCGTCGAGACTGTCAACCACTCGAAGAGCGACCACGTTCTCGTAGGTGCGCTCGTCTCCCATCACGCCGACGGTTTTAATGGGCAGAAGCACGGCGAAGGACTGCCACACCTCGTAATACAAATCCGCGTTTTTCATCTCTTCCATCACGATTGCGTCGGCGTTTCTCAAAACGTCCAAAGCGGATTGAGAGACGGGGCCGAGTATCCGCACGGCGAGGCCGGGCCCCGGAAATGGCTGACGCATAACGATCTCTTTGGGCAGTCCAAGTTGTCTACCGACCTCGCGCACCTCGTCCTTGAACAGTTTGCTGATAGGTTCGAGCAGCTTCAAATTCATTTTCTCAGGCAGTCCGCCGACGTTGTGGTGGCTTTTGATCAAGGCGCTTGGATTTCCGGCGATTGGAACGCTCTCGATGACATCGGGATAGGTCGTTCCTTGCGCCAGAAACTCGACTCTCTCGAGTGTTTCCGCCGTCTCCTGAAAAACTTCGATGAACTCGTTGCCGATTATTTTTCTTTTGCGTTCCGGATCGTCGACATCCGCGAGTTTCGCGAGAAAGCGCGGTTCGGCTTTCACATGTTTGAGATTAATGTTGAAATTCCTTTCGAAAACATTCTTTACCTTTTCTCCCTCGTTTTTTCTCATCAACGTGTCGACGAAGATGCAGGTCAGTTGCGATCCGATCGCCTTGTGGATGAGCGCGGCCGCCACCGAGGAGTCGACGCCTCCGCTCAAACCTAGCACCACGTTCGAGTCGCCTACAACGGAGCGAATCTCGCTTACGGATTGGTCTATGAATGATTTCATGTTCCAATTTCCGGCGCACCCGCATATTTCGACGCAGAAGTTTCTGATTATCTTTTTTCCCTTGGGCGTGTGGGCTACTTCGGGATGGAATTGTATGCCGTGGATGTTCCGTTCGGGATTGAACAACGCGGCGTATTCGGTGTTCGCCGTGCGCGCCACCGCCTTGAACCCATCCGGCATTGTCAGAACCTTGTCGCCATGACTCATCCAGACATCCAGGGAGTTGTCCAAACCTTTGAACAGTTCGCACTCCGCTGTGGTCTCCAAGACCGTTTTGCCGTACTCCCTCGCGTCTCCTCTTGCCACTTCACCGCCGAATGATTTAATGGTCAGTTGGAGACCGTAGCATATTCCGAGTATCGGAACGCCCAGTTCGAATATGGCGGGATCGCAAAGCGGAGCGTCGTCGCTATAGACGCTGCAGGGTCCTCCACTCAATATGATTCCCGCGGGGGATTTTTCCCGCAGTTCATCGGCCGAGACGTCGTAGGGCAGTATGGAGCTGTAGACGGAGCATTCCCTGATCCGCCTGGCAATCAACTGGCTGTATTGCGAACCGAAGTCCAAAACCGCTATGTTTTCGTTCTCACCCACTTTCAATACCTCTTTCTCACAGTGCACATCTCATTGCATTTCGAGCATCTGGCGGCCGTTTCTCCGGGCTTGAGGAGAAAAGCGGAGTGGCAGTTGTCGCATATGCACACGCATCCCTCGGAGAGGGCCCAGTCATGAACATTCTGCCGCCATAGTTCGCGGCTCCAGAGCACGCCAAGCACCAGAAACCATGCGAAAAGATACAAGACGAAGCAACTATCGTAATTTAATTCTATCATTGTCTCAAGGATTGTTTTGCCGTTTGAATTTCAACCGCGTCGGATAAAGCGACATGCGAAGTGTCGTCAACATCCGCTTTTCGTTTTTCCCCCGTGTTTCCACAAGAATTCTCAACAAGCGTTTTCGTTCGCATACTGTTTGCCTCCCGCGAAAAACCCTAAACTACATTCCGTTCCCAGTTTTGCAACATCGAAATCGAAATTACCCGAATCGTCCGCCGAGTAGAACACTTTCATCAGGAACAAACCGCGCGCCGGGGCGGGTGGAACGTTGTCGGATGAGCGTCTTGACTCCAGAATATCCGCGATTTCCGCGGAATTTTTCGACCCCGATCCGACCACCGCCAGCGCTCCGGTCAGTCCGCGGACCATTTTGTAGAGGAAGCCGGAACCGACGAAGGTTAGGAGCAGCAGATCGTCCGACTCCTGGATGTCTATCGCGAAAAGCCGCCGAACGGGATCGTCTATTTTGGAGGATTTCGTCACGAACGAGCTGAAATTGTGTTCGCCTGTCAGCAACTCGGCCGTCTCACGCATCGATTTCGTATCCACGCATTGCGGTAAGTGCCAGCTGTAGCGGTCCCTGAAAGGGAGTCGTTCGCCACGGTTTATGACATAGGTGTAGGCTTTGCCGACGGCGGAGTATCTGGCGTGGAAGTCTGAACCCGCGATTCTCGCGGATCGTATTCTTATGGCGTCCGGCAACGAGTTGTTTAGAGCCGTCCTGAGGTTTTCCGGTGGAATCGCCGGGTGGTCGGGCGGTGTGAAAGTCGCGGTTTGGCGCGAGGCGTGGACTCCTGAATCGGTTCGGCCGCTACCGTGTATCCGGATCGGTTGGTTGACGTACAATTCCGACAGTATCCGTTCAATCTCGCCTTGGATCGTTTTTTTATCGGGTTGGACCTGCCAGCCGGCGAAATCAGTTCCATCGTACGCTATCTCAAGTAGAGTCCTTTTCTCCATTTTCAACATCCTTTTTCTGTTTATTTAGACCCTGTTCGAAAAGGTCTCGCAACCATGTGGACACTTATTTCGAGTGTGAGGCCGCGTTTTTTCGCCGGGAATTCAATGCCGGAGCATTGGGTTCTCGGCGAAAACCGCGGGATCACCCGAAAGAAGTGCCCACCCGAAGGGCTGAAGACGGCGCTCGTCCGCGTCAGCATGGCTGTGATACCTTTTCGAATAGGGTCTA
>JAADHT010000236.1 GCA_013151705.1 Kiritimatiellota bacterium
AGACATTTAACCACTAACTGACACTAACGAACGCTAACAAAACCAATGTTTGGCGGTCCAACGTGGACCGCCAAACGGTGTTACTTTATTTAAAACGAGGGACGTTTTTCCGTTCGAGTGATCGGTAGTCACTGATTACGGAGTTTGTTCGCAGCTGTTAGTGGTTCAAAAAAGTTATCGTTTTTGTTTGAAAATACTGGAGAACTCCTGTAAAAATAACGGAGAACGCAATCGCCATACCATGGCGAATGATATGAGTCAGTGTTATGGCGGCGCTCCAACCGCGACTCAAAAACAAAAGAAGAGTGTTGACCACTCCAAGTAGTTTGGGAAGCGAAGCCGGGTGGTTGAAAAAGACTCCAGAACTTTAGAACTTCCCTTTTGAGGTGAATATATGAAAATTTTCGTGACGGGAGCCGGAGGATACGTCGGCTCTAATTTACTGAGGTCGCTAAGTGGGCGGCACAAAATAATCGCCTGCGACGTGTTTCAAAACAACGATGTTCCTGAAGGAGTCGAATGGTTGAGCGTTACCGACCGACTGGAGGTCGGTGAATGGAGTAAACATATGGCGGGATGCGACGCCATCGTTCATTTGGCTCAGTCTCCCTTTTATCGTGACTTTCCAGATAAGGCCGAGGCGCTTTTCGACACCAACGTCCAAACGACATTCCATTTGTTCGAGGCGGCTAGACAGAGCGGAATTGCCACGTTCGTCTATTTTTCCAGCGGCGGAATATACGGCGACGAGAAAAATGTCTTCCACGAACTGGACAGGCTTAATCCTCAAAACTTCTATTTGGCTACAAAGGGAATGTGTGAGCTTGTGGCTAGAAAATATCGCCCATATTTGGATGTCCACATTGTTAGGCCATTTTTCATATATGGTCCCGGTCAGAAGGATAAGCTAATCGTGAATCTGACGGAGAGGGTTGCCGATGGAGATTCCGTTCAGATAAACGGTGGCGAGGGAGGAGGACAAATCAACCCCATCCATGTGGACGATGTCGTGAATCTAACAGAGAGACTGATTGCAACCAGAGGGAATACGACGCTGAATTTCGCTGGTCCGGATGTTATGAGTTTGCTCGAAATGGTGATGATGATGGGAGAGCTTCTCGGGAAGGAGCCCGTCATTCAGCGGAATCCGGACGGGCAGCCCCTGAACCTGGTGGCGGATATATCGAGAATCCGCGAATGTTTCCCGGATTACGAACTGATTCCATTCCGAAAAGGATTGGAAACGGTGAACAGTGGGCAGTGAACGGTGAACAGAAGGGAGATGGATGCGGTGATGTTGCCAAATGCCGTGGAACGGGCAACTCAGCAACTTGGCGCACAGCAGTTCGGTTATCCTGATTGGACCGTAAAACGGAGTGTCTTAAATTTAACGTGGACGTTTTGCCGTTCGACCGCGTCAGCATGGCTGTGATACCTTTTCGAATAGGGGCTAGTTAAAAAAGGAATCAATTAGTGTTCGTTTTTGCTGAAAATATGTCGATAAAAACAACATCGTCTGTATGTTTTATTGGGATGTTTGTGTTTTTCCTTTGATTTTCATCGACATTGCCTTATAGTATGGTTTGATGCTGATTAGAAGAATTTGTGCTTATCGTTGAAGTTGGAGAGTGAAATGCTTGATCGGGAATGTGAAAACACCCTTGCGAAATGGCTGACGAAATCATCTCGGAAGCCATTGGTCATCCGCGGAGCGAGGCAGGTAGGGAAATCCACATTGGTGCGAAAGTTTTGCCGCGAGAAAAATCTTGATCTTTTTGAGGTCAATCTCGAACGTAATCTGCGCCTTGTCGATCTGTTTAGAGATTTTGAGATTGACGCTCTTTTGGATGAGATCGAGATCATCTGCGGGAAATGCGGAGCGCGCGGAGAAAAGAGCGTTGTTTTTCTGGATGAGATCCAAGCCATCCCGGAGGCCATTCCGGCGTTGCGCTATTTCCATGAGGACTATCCCGATCTCAAGGTCGTTTCCGCCGGTTCGTTGCTTGAGTTCATACTTTCCGAACATTCGTTCTCCATGCCGGTGGGCAGAGTCGAGTATTTATTCGTCAACCCGATGACGTTCCCGGAATTCCTGAAAGCCTCCAAGGAGGAGTTCCTGCTGGAGCACGTTAATGCTTATGAACCCGGGCGATCTTTTTCAAAGACCGCTCATGACAAATTGGTCGCTTTGCTTAAAGACTACTTTTTGGTGGGGGGGATGCCTGAGGCTGTCCAATTCCAAGTTGACGGGGCGGATTGGAGCGAGGTGTCGGGAGTGCATTCTTCGATTATAGAAACATATCTTGATGATTTCGCGAAATACGCAAAAGGAAAAGCGCTTCATATTCTTCACAAAGTGTTCAACTATGTGGGAACCGCTCCCGGAAGAAAAATCAAGTATTCAAATATTGACGGAGATTCTCCGGCCCGCGACGTCAAACATGCGGTGGATTTGCTCATCAAAGCAAAGATTATTTTTCCCGTGTATCATTCCTCCGCATCGGGAATTCCTCTTCTTGCGGGCGTGAACGACAAAGTCTACAAACTTTTCTTTCTTGACGTCGGGCTGATGAACCGTCTCTCCAAAACCACTGGAATTTCCATTGAAAGATTGAAAGAAATAGATTTTATCAACAAAGGCGACATCGCCGAGCAGTTCATCGCGCAGAATTTCCTGGCGTCCATTTCAGTGAATGAGGCGCCTATGCTCCATTATTGGCTGCGTGAGGGACGAAGCAACAACGCCGAGGTGGATTTCGTTCTTCAAGACAACGACGCTATTTTACCGGTTGAAGTCAAAGCGGGGGCTTTGGGGGCAATGAAATCTCTTCACAGATTTGTCTACGAGAAAGGCGTGACGCATGCGTTGAGGTTTGACTTGTCCCTGCCGTCTTCCCATAAAGTGAATACGAGGATCGCCACTCCATCAGGCGGTGTGGAAGTCGAATACGATCTTCTTTCACTTCCTTTGTATATGGTGGGAGCCGCTCAATAGAGAGTGCGAAGTGATCAGTGGATAGTAAACTGTGAGGTGCCGCGACGCCGCAACCGCTGAATTCAATCAAGAGAAAATTTATCAACCACTAACGATCACCCGCCTTCGAAAACACTTCCGCCTTCGTACACTACGGCGTGACAAGACGGCGGGACAAGTCGGCGTGGCAAGCGAGCAAAGCAATGTTTGGCGCTTCGACGCGGAGCGCCATATGGAGTGTCTTAAATTTAACCCAGAAATTCTTAATCATGTGTGGTATTTGCGGTATAATCAGATTTGACGATCAACCTGTCGACATCGACGCGTTGGTTCGGATGAACGACGCCCTTTCGCACCGCGGCCCGGACGCGGAGGGCTTTTTGCTGGTTGGACGCGTCGGCGAGACTGAATGTTTTCACGATTCGCGTCCGAATCCTTCGTTCGATCCTGGCGTCGGCTTGGGGCATAGGCGCCTCAGTATTATTGACATTGATGGCGGACAACAGCCCATGTCCTACGAGAATGGCTATTTCTGGGTCGTTTTCAACGGGGAAATCTACAATTATATAGAATTGAAACAGGAACTGTCGAACCTTGGGCGGCGTTTCCATTCGACATCCGACACCGAGGTGTTGCTGGCGGCGTACGCTCAGTGGGGCGAAAAATGTCTTGACAGAATAAACGGGATGTTCTCGTTTTGCATCTACGATATCAAATCGAAACGTTTGTTTATGGCCAGAGATCGTCTTGGAAAGAAACCATTGTACTACCATCGGACCGATTCCTGTTTTCTGTTTTCTTCCGAGTTGCCGTCTTTGTTGGCCGCCATCGATGTTTCGGACGACGATTTGGACTTCTCTATGATCGGTTCGTATATTCAGTACCAATACATTCATTCGCCTAAAACCATTTTCAAAAACATTCGGAAAATGGAGGCTGGTTCTTGCGTCACTCTAACTCTCGATGGTGCCTCGTGGAATGAGAGGAGATATTGGGAGATCAAACAATTCGCTGATACTGACCTTTCATACGATGACGCTTGCGAAAAATTGACGGAGCTCCTTTACGACGCCGTCAAGATAAGATTGAGAACCGATGTCGCTTATTCCGCCTTTTTATCCGGGGGAATCGACTCCTCAATGATATGCAAAATAATCGCGGAAATCGCGGGGGACTCCTTCACCGCGTACACCATAGGGTATGAGGACGCCGCTTTCGACGAGTCGCCATACGCCGCGGAAATCGCGGAATCGATAGGGGTGAAACACCATTTCGAGATAATCGGCACGGATTTCTTCGATAATGTGGACGATATCATAGCTCAATTCGGCGAGCCGTTCGCCGACTCATCGGCGTTGCCCACCTATGCCGTGAGTAAAATAGCGGCTAGCAACTACAAAGTGGCGCTCACCGGCGACGGCGGTGACGAGATTTTCGCGGGATACAACTCGTACGACACCATTCGAAACGATTTGGCCGGTCACGCTCCGGAACGCTTATGCGGAGTACGCATTCCGGACAGAGTCAGGGCATGGATGTCCAAGTGCGGCGTTTTTCCTCCCGGGGACTACAAACGCTCCCACAGACGGGCGATGACCATTTGGAGCAACGACGCCATCGCCGACATTCTGCGTCCGGAACTCGCGGCCGACGGACTGGACGAGTATATGTCGGCACCTCCGGATTGGCTGACGGATTGTCAGTACTGCGACCTCAAAACATATCTGCACAACGACATTCTCACAAAAGTGGATCGTATGAGTATGATGAATTCGTTGGAGCTCAGGTCTCCATTGCTGGACTACCGTATCGTGGAGTTCGCCTTTTCCCTGCCCCCTGAGTATAAATACGCTAAAACAAGCGATGGCTGGGAAAAGAAGAGAATTTTAAAGCGAGTGGCCTCTAAATTTCTTTCCAAGGAGACGTTGGCACGTCCGAAGCGGGGGTTTGGGTTTCCAGTCCACAACTTCATGCGCGGCCGGAAAAACTTATTCGAGACTCTTTTGACGGAGCATTTACCCGTGACTCGAAGATTTTTTCGGGAGTCGGCGATTAAAACGATGCTTGATTCCAGCGCGGAGATCGGTGTCGCGACGCGGTTGTGGTATATATACTGTTTTATCGTCTGGCGCGAGCGGTATTTGAGTAAGTGCGGAAGTGCGGGAGTGCGGGAGTGCGGAAGACAAAAAATCAATACTTTTCCTCGCGGAGGAACGAAGGGAGCGGGGGAAAATCAGCGCGCCACGGCAACTTAAGATGATAAGGAGGGAGACGATGCGATTTTCACGAACAGTTCAAGCCATCGCCTTCTCCCTTTTTATTTGTGGAGTGGGATTGCTGACTCTCAATTTCTATGGTGTCGCGGTGGGGCCGCGCCCTTCCGTTCTATCGCGGGTGATTCCAGAGCCAGCTCCCCGCGGTTCCTTCAAAAAGACGACGGGTGAGTCAGATGTCGAGTACGCGACAAGGGTGATGAATCTGATTTACCGCACTATGAGTCGGAGTTGGCCAGTGCGGCGTTCCGATTTGTACAACCTACGCATACCGCCTTACGAGAACTTCCTTCTCTATCTGGCCTCTTGTTTTTTCCCGTCATACTTGAACTATGAGTTTTGCGACTGGCGGAAAGGGTATGAGCGTGGCGTGGGGCAATGCTCCCAGATGTCAATGATACTAGTCGGCGTTCTCCGTTGGCAGGGAATCGACGCTTTCGTTCTTCCCTTGGACGGCCATGTGGTGGTCGACGCGGAGCTCGACGGAAAACGTCAAATCCTCGATCCTTATTTCGACGTTAGAATCCCGTTTGATATCAATAGGGTGGAGAAATTTCCCTCCATTGCCTTACCCTGTTACGCGAAATTGTCGAATGAAGCTACAAAAAACAAACTTCTCGCGATTTTTGCTCCCCCGAATTTCCAGCCTGTCAGCATTAAAGGTTATGCTGGTTGGAGAACTTTATATTTCGAGAAAACGTCATACATTCTCAAATGGGTTTTACCTATGGCGATGCTGGCGACGGCTTGTCTTTTACGGTCGGCGAAGAAAAAGAGAAAATCAACCATATAATTCTTATGGGATTACTATTCACCACTAACGAACACTAACCCGGTTTTTGCACGAAGCCAGCGTGCCGTAGCCGGGCTAACTTCCTCCCCCCGTTAGCCTGCCACGCCGACTTGTCCCGCCGTCTTGTCACGCCGTCTTGTCACGCCGTAGTGTACGGAGGCGGAAGTGTTTACGAAGGCGGAAGCTCGCGAGAGCGAAGACGGGTGAAAGTTAGTGGTTGAAAAAGGTGCTGAGCAGTTACCTTGTGGGAATATAGCGAGGGTATGGATTTTCAGGTTTTCCGCAAGGCGGAAGAGGCGTATATGATCCGACGACGCCCCTGATCGGGGCACGACGGAACGGCCAATCGCACTTAGCAATCCTGGACTTGCGTGTAATGCATTCCCATTCCGTGATCGAAACCATTGACGCTATCAATCCTCACATCGTCTAAAAACACGCGTCTCTCGCCTCGTTCCTTGAATAGAAAAGTTACGCCGGCGACATCCTTGGGGGTGTTGGGAGTCTTTTCTCCGGTAATCTCGTCCAGCCATGAAGAGATATGAATGTCGTCCCCATCCAATTTTATGTTTTTGGGGAGTTTGCGGATCAAACTAGCGTATTCCAGCAACCGCGAGGTTGGCGCCACCCAAAGCGCCCCTTCGTCGAAAAGCTCCTTGACCCGCCGCAATTCGATCAGCGCCTCCGCGCTGAAAACCTTACGAGGAGTTTCCTCGACATCAGTGAAGCATCCCCAGTGCGTATACAATATTCCGCCTCGCCATAAGGGAATTTTCGACAAGAATTCTCTCAACCCTTTGTGGAAAGTGGCGTTTGTATGCGGCTCCGCCAATGGAAATGTCGTTGAGACGAATTTATAGAACAACGTGCCATCATAGGCGGCCTCGGGCTTCACCAGATTATTGATGGTTGAATAATCAGGCGCGTGGGTGTGGTGATTGAACCGCAAATATTTTATGCCGTAGCTCCTCAAAAGATCGGTATGGTAGAACGGCGACTCGGGATTGTCGCCGTGCTCGTTTAAGCGTAAAACATTCGACAACATTGAAAATGAACTCCAGTCTCCGCCAGCTCTCCAATTGGCGCTTGCGCGTCGCAGGAGTTCAAACAAAATTTTATATATGCGCAGATTCTTATATCCCAGTATCCGATGCCGGCGCTCGTTCCCAATTGTTCCCACCTCAAAAGGTTGTCCATGCGAGGTGCACGCTAAAATATTGATGTTGTTATGATCGAGGTCGTTCAAGATTCGTGAAATTTCATTTCTACCCATATTGGCGTAGAGGTAGTTGGCTATCACGACACGTCCTTTGGATGTTTTAGCGCAGGATGCTTTGACCTCAATGGCGTCGTGAAAAGCGCATCGCCCGCATATGTTCCGCTCCTGCGAGCACTCAAGAAAAATCCTGCGCCATTTCGCGTCTTTCGAGCATTGGGGAAGCTCCCATCCTGGACGACCTGACAGATTTCCGCTCTCCGCTATCCAATGAGTGGCGCCGGAAACGTCTGTGAACGATAATTCGAAATCATTTACGGTTTCCGACAACATCAAATCGAAAGAGATGAATTCGACGCGCATTCCGGAAAATCCCGAGGATTGTTCGAAAGCGTATGAGCCGCATGCGTCTCCTCTCCGCGCGAAATCGCGTATAATTATAGGAGCCCATTTGACGCAGCGGAAATTTTCCGCGACGCCGTGAATAACGTCGAGCCATCCGTTCGCGACTTGTTCTTTTATGTATGGAAGAGTGGGAGTGGCTTCAATACGGCATTCGGCTTGGCCGTATCTGTTTTCAAAGGGAGAGAACCCTATTCCATCGGTGCTTGGAAAAAAAGAATCGCTCAAAGGAAGCTGTAGTTCAGTTCGCGACACGGTTTCGATTTTACGGGAGGTCTCCGGAGACTGGGAGTCGCAGTCGCTGCTGACGGACAGGAAATTCCTATACGGAAACGGTAGGTCGCGCACGCGTATATTCCGCTCTTTCATTCTGTTGTATCCCGATTTCAAGATCTGAATATGAATGAGACGCCTCTTTGTCCCGTGCCGTCTTGTGTGAATTTCTCATCGCGCAACGTATGCCATCGCAATCGGCCAGCGGCTTTCTCAACCGCGTTCACGCGCTCCTCATGCTGCTGAATAGTGCCTCCGCATTGATAAAATGTTATCATCGCGTAACCGCCGGGGCGCAGAACCCTGTTCAACTCTCCTAAAATCGAACAGAGCTCCGCCGGATTGAAGAAGAAAAACGCGTCATGGCTGTGAATAGCGTCAAAACTCGAATCCACGAATGGATATCTGGCTCTCGCGCTCCAGTTCACGCTTAAAAGTCCACGGCGGCTGATAACGCTCTGATTTGGATAGTAGATGTCGAAGTCCATACTCAAAACCATCAGACCCGCTTCTTTGCAGGCGGCGGCGAAGGATCCGTTGCCGGCTCCGACATCCAAAATCGTTTCCACTCCTTTTTTAAACGGCACCGTCCGCGCGTACGATTTCATCTGTTCACTCCAAAACGTCCGCATGGAAGCGAGATCGTCGTAACCATCCTCTATCGATTTCAATTCCGATCTCAATGACGGGATGGAGTCGAAATCCACGTGATACAGACGTTGTTGCCAATTTGGGTCTACGTCGCTATGGTCGGCCGGGGGGCGGGGAGTGAGGGTGTCGAGCAATTTTGGGAATAAATGTTTTGAGACCGCCCCCCGATAATGGACCAGCCGTCTTTGAACGTATTCGACGAAATGTTCGAAATGGCGGTTCAAGATACGTATGATCCACTCTTTCATCAAAAACTCCATTGCATGAATGCCGAAACAGTTGGTAATCTACGCTCGTTTTAGCGTTAAGCAAATCTCGGCGCGGTAATGGCGCTTGAAAAAGACCACGCGTCGTGATATGCGAAAGCGCGGTCGAGAGCAACGGATTAGACCGCAACCCTCGAGGTAGAGTGTGTGTAATCGACACCGAACAACACTTCGTGAATTTATGGGCGTATTGCTTGGAAAAGACTTCCCAACTCGATAATTTCGAACATCACCTGGAACCCCAAGGACACCCGTGGTGAAAAGATTGATCAAACGCGTCGACGCCTTTTTCTATCACCTGGAAACGAGACTTCTGCTTCCTGTGTTGCTCCACTATTTTCCTCCGCGGCGCGGAGAGCCGAAGAAAGACGTCTTGCATATCGGATATTTGACAACCAAGCCCAGAATCATATGCGGGGCGTTACGGAAAAAGGGTGTCAAAGCGGATTACCTCGCGTTTACCCATCGTTTCTCGAATAGTTCCTGGCTGAAAACAGACGACGCTGGCGCTGATTATATCGTCAATCCGTTTTTACCGCTTGATTGTTTGGGTTTTTTTGGTGAATTCCGAAGGCTGCGCGGGATGTTGTTGAATTACAAGGCCGTGCATTGCCATTTTTTGCGTTTCTCCTCGGTCCTCGGCTGGGAGCTGCCGATTCTCAAATCCGCCGGCGTGAGGATCGTGGTGCATTACAGAGGATGCGACATACGGTTTCCGGAGTTCTACGAAAAAAAACAAGTTGAGTGCTGCGCATGCTATGAATGCGATTATCCCGATGATTACTGTTCCAATTCGCGAAAAACGGAATTGAGGCGTCTAGCTTCCGAATATGGCGATCTTTTTTTGGTTACGACGCAGTAACGACGAATCAATTTTTT
>JAADHT010000206.1 GCA_013151705.1 Kiritimatiellota bacterium
AACCTGGGCGTGTTGCTTATCAACAGCAACCGCGCGAAACTCGCGGCGGCCGTATGGCGACGCGGTTTGAAATACAATCCGAACGACAAACGGCTCAAACATGCGGTGCTTTCGCTCGAAAGGAAAAACAGGCGATGAGATCCACTGCCATTCAGGTTTAAGCGAGGGAGCGGGTGAGGGCGGCGGCGTTTTTCGATAAAAATTCCTCTATGAACAGGATTTCGTCCTCCGTCATCGCCGGATAGAGCGGAACTGATATTATCCTCTCGTGAACCTCCGCCGCCACAGGGAAGAGGGAGTCGTCGAGTCCCAGATAGGCGTAAAGCGGCTTGTACACCGGGTTTTTCGCCTCGATTCCAACCNNNNGCGTTGAACTTTTCTATGAGCTTCGACGACGAGGTTTCCGCGAAAAGTATGCACCGCGAGCATGCCGAACCCGCGAAGTCCGCGGGTTCCCCGACCGCTTCCGCGAATCTCGCGGCTATCCTTCTCCTCGCCGCGAGCATCGCGGGAAGTCTGTCCAACTGCGCCAGCGCCAGCGCCGCGTTCAAATCGGACATGAGGACGTGCATTCTCGGCTCCCAGGCATCCCGTTTGTCGTGGGTGGTTGTGGATACGGCTTTTGCGAACACCGCGTCGTCGTCGAACGCCGCCAGACCGCCGTGTCCGGCGGCGAGGAGTTTCGTGGCGTAGAAGGAGCATATCGCGGCGGCGCCCAGGGAGCCTACGGAGCGTCCGTCGATTTCGACTCCGAGTGTCTGGGCGCAATCCTCAATGACGGGCGCGCCTTTTATTTTGTGGAACGGCGCCGGAACGCCGAACATGTGCGCGGCGAGCGCGGCGGCGCATTTCTCGGCGGTTTCAGAAGCTTTGTCGATGTCGATCGCCAGCGTGTTCGGGTCTATGTCCACGGGAACCGGTTCGAGCTCCAAAACCGTCAGCGCGTCCAACGGCGCCGAGCAGATATACGCGGGAACCGCGATTTTAGCGCTTTTTCGAATGCCCATGACGGCGAGCGCGAGGGTCAACGCGCTGGTGCCGCTTTGCGTCGCCAAACCGTGTCTTTTACCTAGCAGCGATGCTGTTTTCAGGCACAATTCCTCCGCTTTCGGTCCGTTCGTGACGTATGCGGCGCGCAAGACGTCGGAGACGGCCGAAATCTCTTCATCGCCGAAATATGGTTTTGAATGGTTGATTTTCATGTCAAAGCGTTGTATATTCTCACGGTTGATTGTCGGAACATGGCGTTCAGCGATGGAAATCCGGATGGTTCGAACATCGCATCGTACTGGAATATCGCATGTTTAGCGGCATATTCAATCCTGATTTTTGAAGAAAAGTTTGAAAGTGAGATTGTTCGTCTGTGAGATAATGTTGAGACCGCGTGTTTTCCACTTGCAGTCTTGTTTGGCGAGCAGGTGGTTGCTTGTCGGTTGGGAGCGCCGTGTATTATGAGTGAAGCCATCGAAGAAAAAAAACTGAACATAGACCTTACCGACTATATGATGATATTGCGCAAGCGTTTTTTCATGGTGGTTTTCATTTTCATAGCCATCGTAGCGGGCACATACTACCACACCAGAAGAATTCCACCGGAGTTTCAGTCGGAAGCGAAGATCAAACTCGCTTTGAGACAGCCCATGGCCACGATTCAGGGCGCTTCGATAACTTGGTATGGCGGTCGGGGCAATGAGATTCCCTCGGAGATCAAGCTGATAAAAAACAAGACTTCCATTCTCGACATGGTGGCCGAAGTGTTGAAGGAAGGCAGAAAATCGGAGTTTTTGATCAAAAACTCCGATTTTTTCATGACTGGACCTGTTTCTTCCGACGGTACGGACAGAGACGATTCCGTGTTGAAACTCAATGAGAAGATTGAGGATATTGATTTCTCGGCCGCCCAGGACGATGTCAAAGCCTACGTGTCGGGTTTGACCGGAGCGCGCATCAACTCAATGCTGACGATCGAGCAGATTCCCAAAACGAACATAGTCAAACTGATTGTGAACTCGCGGCATCCGAGCTTGTCCGAGGCGATAGCCAACGTGTTGGCTGTAGTCTACAATGTCGATTATTGGAGAAGCAAGACGACGCAGGCCAAAGACCAGCTGGTTTTCATAGAGGAGCAGTTGGCGGCGGAAAAGAAAAAACTCAAACCCATAATCAAGGCCAAGGTCGAAACGGCGAAAAACGAAGCGTTTCTGGGATCCGTCGATATCTACAGGAGCGAATTGACTAATCTCAGGATAGAACTGAAAAAACTTCAGGAGAGATACACTCCAAAACATCCCCGCGTGGTGAAGCTGAAAGAGCTTATCGCCGGCTTGGAGGAGGATCTGGCCAAAATCCCGCCGGCCAAACAAAAACTCGAAAGGACGGAAAAACGCGATGACATCACGACGGAATTCATAAAAACACTCGAGGAGTTGAGACTCAAGGCCAATATAGACTATCAGGCGAAAAAAGGGAAGGCGCAGGCTGAGATACAAGTCCTGTCCTGGGCGACTCCCGGAGTTCAGGTGAAACCCAATATGCGAATGAGAATGGTGGTTGGAGTGATTTTCGGACTTCTTCTCGGGTGCGTTATGGCGTTCGTCTGGGAGGGGCTCGACACGTCGATCGGAAAAATAGAGGATGTCGAACGGATAACCCAATTACCGGTCGTGGCGCACATTCCGCTGGTTGGCGCTAAAAAACGACAAGGGTTCAAAAGATTTTTCAGAATGCTCAAAAAGTTGCTCACTTTTTTCATTCCGTTTAAAAGCAAAGAACAACCGAGGGATCTGGAGTCGAAAATTCTTTTGAACCTCGATCCAATGTCAGTCACCGCCGAAGCCTACCGCACTCTACGCACGAATCTCCAGTTCGCCGTCGGTGGTTCAGGCGACTCCGGGAATCTCGTGGCCTTGACAAGCACCAGTCCCGGAGAGGGGAAAACTCTGACCTCCACGAACTTGGCGATAACTCTCGCTCAAGCCGGGAAATCCACTCTGCTTCTCGAGGGGGATATGCGGCGTCCGAGGATCGCGAAACTTTTCAAAATCGACGAACAACCGGGTTTGAGCGACGTTCTCATCGGCACCGCGAAAATAGACTCGGCCTTGAGGACGATAACGGATATGCTTATCGGCGATTCCGAGTGGGACAAGATAATGGACATGCCCGGTTTGGACAACTTGAACATTCTTCCCTGCGGCACGCTTCCGCCGAATCCGACCGAGCTTTTGATGTCGAACGAGTTCCGGGAATTGATGGTCAAGCTGAAAGAGCGCTACGACTACGTCATCGTGGACACACCGCCGACGTTGCCAGTTTCCGACGCTATGATAATAAGTACCGTGGTGGACGGAACGATGGTCATCTATCAATTCGACACAACCTCCAGGCATCTCCTGTTAAGGGCGATTCAAAACTTGAGAAAAAACCAAGCCAAACTTCTTGGAGTCGTTATAAATCAGTTGGCCTTCGATATCGTATTGAACGCCAAGTCGCATTACGGCTACGGCTATAGGTACGATGCCGATGGATACTCTTGATCTCCTCCAATCACTTTCACACCAATGGGGAGTGAAAACGACATGAACATCTTCCAATCGACGCGTTCATTCATCAGAAAGCACCTTCTTCGCCGCGAGATGAAGAAAAAAGGTCTTGTTCAATCCAAAAGAAAAAACGCCTGAAACAGGACGACGGATTGAGCAACGTCGCCGACAACTCCAAAGCGTTGGGTATTCTCATACTTTTCGCTATTTGGAGCGCCACTGTGATCATGCTTGTGGCGGCGCCCCGCAAAGAAATGGACTGGGAACTTATTTTGAATCAGAAGGCCCCCTCCTCGATTTACGCTGATTTCGATTTTTCGTACGAGGACAAAGATAAAACCAGAAAAAAAATGGAGCGGGCGAAATTGGACGTGCCTTTGGTGTTCACGCTGGACACACAGCTTTGCGACGACTCCGTTCGTTCCACCGCTTTGTTGATTCGAACGGTGAAGACTCTCGCGAACGTTCCGGGAGCGAAACGGTTGGACGCGCGGAAGTTTCCGAAAACATTGAAGGCGCTGTCCCAGGCGTCTCCCCGCATACGCAGCGCTCTGCAGCTTCTTTTATCGGACGATAAACGGGTCAAGAGACTGCTGAATGATTTGGCGGAGCGATTGTATCAGGGAGCCATAGAGCATTCCGAGGATTACCATCCGAACAGAACGATTCAAATACGCAAGGGGGATTTTCAGGAGTCTCCCAAGGCTTTCTCCTCTGTTTCCACTTTGAACGACGTGGCGGAGGCGGTCGCGGAGAAGGCGGTGGAAGAGTGCGCCCCCGACAACCGCCTTCCTTTAAAGAGGCTTTTGAAAGCGATGTTGTTGGACGAGACGACAGCCACTTTGATTTTTGATCCCGAGACATCACGGATCAATCAGAGTGCCGTCGCAGCCACCGTCGAACCCGTAAATGTGAAAGTGAAAGCGAATTACCCGATCGTGACGAAAGGGGTTCCCGTCGATCGGGAAATCCTGCTGCGTGCTCAAGCGTACAAAAAGATGGCTCGTTCAAGGAATGTGATTAGAGACGTCGCGAAAAAGTTTTTCACCAGCGCTTTGGTGTCGTTGTTGTTGATAATCGTCTCCGGATTGTATATCAGCCACGTGCATCCGGAGATAATCGAAAGCAACCAGAAAATGGGGCTTATCGCCACCGTCGTCATCATATCCATCTCCGCCAATTTCTTCGCCATCGATGTTTTCTACCGGTTTTGCGCCGTCTTGGGTTTGCATCCCGAGCTTCTCTTCTGTCTGCTTCCGGTCGCGTTGGCCGCTATCACGCTTTCTGTCTTAATTGGATTGAGAGTCGCCTTTTTCGCCGGGTTGTTCGTCTCTCTGATCGCGGGTATGCAATTGAACGATTCCTTTCCCGTGGTGATAATGGGAATGGTCGTTTCAGGAATGGCGGCGTTTGCCGTCAGGTATCGCACCAACTACAAATCATTTTTCTTTCATGCCGCCGTGTCCGTCGGTGTCTGCACCCCTCTTGTGAGGATTATATATATTTGGGCGTATGGCGGAAGCTGGGGCCCGTTGACTCAAATAATAGTCTGCGGAGTTTTCAACGGGATAGTCGTATCCGCCAGTTCGTTGTTTTTCATTTTCATTTTAGAGTGGATATTTCAAATATCCACGAATATGACATTGCTTCTTTTGTGCGACTACAACCATCCTTTGTTGAAGCGCCTTCAAATGGAGGCTCCGGGCACGTACCATCACAGTCTCGTCGTCTCCACGTTGGCTGAACAGGCCGCCCAAACCATCGGAGCCGATCCGATCAAGGCCAGGGTGATTTCATTGTTTCATGACATTGGCAAGATGCTCAAACCCGAATATTTCAGCGAGAATCAGCAGTCTGAAGAGAGCAAACACTCAAAATTGAATCCGCGCATGAGTTCCCTCGTCATTCTCAACCATGTGAAAGAAGGGGTCGATATGGCGTTGAAACACAAACTCAGAAAAGTCATCCGGGACGGCATCGAACAGCATCATGGCACTGAATTGATCTTTTATTTTTATCAACAGGCTTTGGAGGAGGGGAGGGCCAAAGGAGTGACTGTCGACGAGCAGGATTACAGGTATCCAGGACCGTTGCCCAGGGAGAAGGAGGTCGTGATTTTGAGCCTCGCCGACAGTTGCGAGGCGGCCTCCAGGTCTTTACTGAAACCGACTCCCACGAAAATCGACGCTCTCGTTTGGGAGATTTTCAGGAAGCGCATCCGCAACGGACAGTTGGACTCCGCCGATTTGACTTTCGGCGAGCTGAAACTCGTGAGAAAAAGTTTCGTGTCCACTCTGACGACGATGATGCATGGGCGCATAGCGTACCCGAAAGACGAGACGGAGGACGAGGATGAAGGTGATTTGTTCACGGCGGCAAAGCAAAACGAAAGCGGTAAACCCAACGCTAAAAAAAATTAGAACCGCCGCCGCGCTGTCCGCGGAACTAGCGGGATTGGAATTGCCGGTCGACTCGGTTCTTTCCGTGAATCTGGTCGGACCCCGAGTCATGCGTCGAGTAAACCGCGGTTTTCTGGAACACGACCAATTAACCGACGTGATCTGCTTTGATTACCGGGACGGCTCGTCGATCTCCGACGGAGATGTGGCGGTGGAAATTCTTATTTCCCCCGATATGGCGGAGATTCAAGCCGCCGAGCGCCCCTCGGACCGCACCCCCGGTTCGGAGTTGCTGGTTTATCTTGTCCACGGCGTTCTGCATGCCGCCGGAGAACTCGATTCGACTCCGGATCAACGCCGTCGAATGCGTCGCAGGGAGCGGAAAGTGCTGCGCTCGCTTGCGTTGAAAGGGATAATGGAGTTGTCGTAGCCGCGGTCTTGTCGCCCACAGCTCGATAGACACTGTTCAAGCGGTGGCGGTTTCTTCCGTCAATCATGCGTCATGCCACTTCCGACCTTGTGTCGGTGGAGCCGATGATCTAAATTGAAGCTAAAACGCCCTACTTGTCGCAAAACGCTTTAGATTGCTTCAGATGTTTCTTCTCCGATTTTCTCGCCGGAATTCAACAATCGTTCGATCGTCTCGTTTCTGTCGCCCCCTTGAGCGGCCTCCACCATCGGCCGGATTTTCCTCAGGACTTTAACGGTTTTGTGGAAACGGGTGGCGAAAACCAGCGAATCCTCGGAATTGAGGGTTGTTATCAATACTTTACCCGTTGGTCCGCGCAATATGTCAACAAGGAGAAAACATAGCGAAATGATTCCGATGAAGGTTGATACCACGAACACGGGATAGGTCTTGTCCGAAAGATGAGCCAAAACCGCTCCGAGCGTGAAAAAAGCTAAAATCAGCGAGTTGATTATTATGGAGAAGAGCCCCCACCATGTCTTGTAGGCCGTTATTCGGCAAATGTCTTTGAGAAAGAAACGCCTGTACTCCTCGCGCATTCCCATCCTCTTGGCAACGAGTATGTGGTCGTCGTTTATCAATATCCGCTGGGATCCTCCGATTAGGGGGCTCAACGTCGACGAGCAGAGTTTTATGTATTTCTTTTTTTCGTTGTTCATTTCAACCTTTTTCGGTAACCGCTATTATTGGCAAAGACAACCACAGAAGCAGTTGCAGTGCCGCTATGACTATCGCGGTGTAGTATTTCCAATGAATCATCGCATATGGTTGGTTGTCGATTTTTTTGCGGAACAGGAACGCGCATACCAGCAAGGTTGGAGCCGTGATGATGGTGAGGAAGACAAAAGGTAGAATGATCATTGGTAATATTGCCAGCAAGATGAAAAAATCGTCGTACACGGTAGTCGAGCCGGCGAAATTCTCCAATTCGTTTTTTTTGTTTTTAAAGCATTTCGAGCAGAGATGAACACCGTCGGCGTTGATGTCGCACAAGCCGCACAGAAATATGCCGCATTCCGCACATGGCACCGCTGCTATTTTATCGGGATGGTTGAAGCAGCGGGCATCCTCGTCCAAAAGCGCTTTTTCCGGCGCTTCTCCCTTCGCCACCTGGTCGAAGAAAGCCGGAAACACCTCCGTATGCTGGAGGTTTCGACAGACGGGGCATTTATATGGAGAATCCTCCCTCAAAACGGAAGGATTGATTTCCGCTCCGCATTTGGCGCAACTCAATGTTCTCATTTGGAATATATCACCCTGGTCTCACAAATACGGTCGTGCAGTCCTCTTTTCTCATCATCCCAACCGGCCATCATGTAGCCTATGTAGAGAGTGAATCCGTTCAACATTTTCGCGAAATAGCGACCAAACGATTTTCCGTATGATATCTGGGTGGTGCCGTCGGTGTTTATCACTTTGAGCCCCAAAGCCATTTTACCGGGGGTGGCGCTTTTTTTCACGACGAAAATCACCTCGTAGAGCATTTGAATGGACAAGCTCACCAGCATATTGACGATTTGAATGAGCACTACCGACACGGTGCCGGCGATCTCGCTGTTCTTGAACATCGCTCCGACCATTCCGATCACCACGCCGAAAACAATGCTTATCGGAAATTGAATAGCGAACAATATGAACCAGTCGATTATAATGGCCAGGGCGCGTATCCAGAAGCCGGCGTAGTGATAGAATATGCTGTTGGATTCGCCGCCTTCCTGTAATTTGCGTAGATATTGAGGTTTGCAGTCCGCGCAGACCGTGGCGCCGTCGATATCGACGAGTTCATCCGTTTTGAACATGCCGCCGCAGTTCGCGCATTGCGCGACTTCCGCGGCGTCGACTTCAATTGGTTTGTCCGCCTGCCGGGATGCCACGGGATACGGTTCTTCGGATATCTCAACCACCTCCACGGCGTCGCCACCCGTCCCTTGATCGAAAAAAACGCGTAGCTCCGTCTCTGACCCGTTCGCCCAATCCGTCATATTTTCGTTCCACACCAAAGTGTCGGCCGTCAAACGTCCTTGGGAAATAATATCTTTTATTTCAGCGTCGTCGAAAGGGCCAACCCGTTCTCCGTTCTCTTCGAAATACCAATTGGAAGCCATTATTCCACCTCACTGCAAGTCATTCGCTTGAATCCCTGTTGATTTACACCACATACACTAACGTGTTTTTCAATAATTGCAACAGCCAGTTCCGCCAGCTTTCCGCCTCGCTCCGCGATGCCCGGCCGGCGTTTCCGGTGACGAACCAGTTCAGGTTTTCGGGGTTGGAAGCATTCATCTTCGCCTCGAATCCGTCGGGACTGGTGAGGCAACGCTCGACGATGTGGTCGTGCGAGGTTATCACCGCGTTGACTCCGAACTTTCTGAAAAGCGGCGCACGGGGGTGCCGCGGTCCAAAGATGTTTCGCGTCAAAAACAGTGTTTTCGCTACGCCGGCAATTGTATTGGATTGTTTCAAGTGGTAGATTTGAGATCACTGGACTCCCGCGGATTCAGTGGATTGTCGTTTAACACTAATATTGAGGCCTCCGGAGAGTTGCTATGGCGGTTGGAAAAGGCGGATTCAAAACCACTGTTTTAGGTTTGGGTGGAGCTGGCTGCGGGATAGTCTCGTGTTTGAACGAGATGAAAGCGTCGCGGTGGCTTCAACTCGCCGTAATGGATGCCGATTCATCCGTTTTGGATTCCTCCGCGGTGGATAAATCGTTTTTGCTTGGCGCGAAATGGTCCTACAGCAATGGTTGCGGAGGCGACTGGATTAAGGGAGAACGGGCGGTTTCCTCTATGAGGGACGAGATTAGAGAGTTCGTTCAAGATTCCTCCCTGTTGATAGTCGTCGGGGGAATGGGAGGCGGTTGCTGTTCCGGAGGGGCGCCGGTATTGGGAAGGATCGCCAACGAATGCGGCGTGCCGACGATTTTCATTGTAACCACGCCTTTCACGTTCGAGGGCCAAGTCAGACGCGAGACGGCTGAAAACGGAATCAGCCAATTGCTGGTCGACGCGGATATCGTGCTTCCGGTTCCAAATGACATTCTCTTCACTTCGATATCGGCGGATTCTCCGGCTAGAGAGGCTTTCAAAAAATCCGACGAGTCGATGGCCGAGGCAGTGTTTGGAATAGCGGAGATAATGCGGTCGGACAAACTTCTTTCCGCGGATTTCGCGGATTTGCGCGAGTTCGTGTTTCGGAAACAGAGCGTCTGCAACATAGGAGGTGGCGTCTCCACCAAGGATGACGACGACAGATGCTCAACTGTCGTGGAGAGTCTTTTGAGAGCGCCTCTGCTCGGTGGGGCGGACACTCTGAAAAAAGCCGACGCCATACTCGTGACGGTGGTGGGAGGAGATGATTTCACCATTGGCGAGATGAAACAGACTCTTGACATCGTCAGAAATCTGTCGGGGGATCAGACGATCATAACAGCGGGAGTCAACTCGGATCCCGAATGCGGAGGGAAATTATTGTTGACGGTGGTCGCGATTCAATGCGAGGAATTTCGGACGAAAAGAGAGGCCGTAGCTTTCACGCCTCAACAGACGGCGGCGATTCCCTTGGGGTTGCAACCTGAAATCGAGAGCGTTGGTGAAGAGGAGCTTTATCAGCCGGTTTGGGTTTTCCAAAGTCCGGATAGGGGATATTTCGTCAAAACAGCTTCGAATCCGATTAAAATTGATGGTGATGACATTGATATCCCGACGTTTCAACGCAAAAACATAACCATCGACAAAGGCGTTTGACGACCGCTGAAAAAATGGAGCGAAAAAATATGTTTGACTTCACAGTGTTGCCGGCGATTGATTTAAGGGGTGGAAAATGTGTTCGCCTCACAAAAGGGGATTACGACAAGGAGACCGTTTATTCCGACGATCCGACCGCGCAAGCGAGAATCTGGGAGAAGGGTGGCGCGGAAATCATCCATATCGTTGATTTGGACGGCGCCAGGGAGGGAAAACCAGCGAATCTCGCAGCCGTCAAGTCGATAACCGACGCCGTCTCCATTCCCTGCGAGCTCGGCGGCGGCGTCAGAACGTTCGAGGACGCTTCAAAGGCTTTTGAAGCCGGAGTGTCCAGAATCATTTTGGGGACCATCGCCTGCAGGGAACCCAAGCTCGCCGCCAGGATGCTCGACACGTTTGGTCCCGAAAAAATCGTGATCGGAATCGACGCCAGAAACGGAAAAGCCGCCGTCGCCGGATGGCTCGACTCCACTGGTCGCGACGCATTGGAGCTGGCCGAGGATTTCGCGGCGATGGGTGTCGCGAGATTTATATACACGGATATAGACACGGACGGGATGTTGACCGGCCCGAATCTCAAAGCACAGTCCGAGCTGTGCGACAAAGTTCCAGATTGCGCGGTCATTGCCTCCGGCGGCGTCTCATCTCCGGATGATGTTTCCGATCTCGCCGCGTTGAACAAGCG
>JAADHT010000151.1:0-7166 GCA_013151705.1 Kiritimatiellota bacterium
GCTTCGGCATTGAATTCTCGGCGAAAAAACGCGGCCTCACACTCGAAATAAGTGTCCACATGGCTGCGAGACCTTTTCGAACAGGGTCTAAGGACGAGCATTAGTATGCCAGCACGACGACCTGATATTTTCGGAGTTTTTTGTTGTGTTTCTCTGAAATCCCCGGTAGTCCGGGAATTTTAGGATATTGACTATTTGAAGTCCTTGAGTCTGTCGCCGTGGGCTTTCACAATCGCATCGAAAACTCTTTTGCTCTCCCATCTCATATCCTCCGGCATTGGGGCTCTTTCCTGGGTCCGATTGGCACACTGCCGATTTACAGCGAAATATAGCTTTCCGATCTGTATTTGTCAATGCTTCATGAGCCAGTTGCAAAAGTCTGAGCGAACCGTGTCGCGAGCGCATGAGGCGCGGACTTCGCTCGCCGCCGCGGGGAGCGAGTTGCCAAAGAGGAATTTTGATTGTACCCGCAACAAAAATCCAAGGTTGAATATTGGTCGATCCGTTGCCCCGCGCATTGCTTTCATCGTTCGATGAGGTATGTTCCATTTCCGACTTGGAATAATTGGAGCGAACGGAGTTTTTTATGAACAGAATAGTTATTTGCGATTTAGACGGAACTTTGATCGACTCGCGCGCGGATCTAGCGGCGGCGGTCAACAAGGTTCGGGCAGAGCATGGACTTGAGCCGATATCCGTCGACACGGCCACGAGCTACGTCGGCGACGGGGTTCGCAAACTGGTGGAACGGGCGTTGTCTGAAGCCCCGGATGTGGATTTGGACGACGCGGTGGTTTCGATGCGCCGCCATTATTCCCGTGGGATGCTAGATGCCACGAGCGTCTATCCGACCGTGCTCGAGGGGCTGGCAATGTTGAGGGACGCGGGTTTCAAACTCTGCGTCGCCACCAACAAACCGCGGGAGGCTTGCGAAAAGATAGTTGAAGCGCTTGGTTTGAGTCAGTGTTTCGACGTTGTTCTCGGCGGTTGCTCCGACTATCCGCTAAAGCCGGATCCGGCGATGCTGATTCTCGCGATGGAGAAAACCGGGACGAACGCCGAGGATTCTTGGATAATCGGGGACAACCATACAGATCTGGCGTCCGGAAAGCGCGCCGGAATCAAACGTTGCTACGCCGAATACGGTTTCGGCTCGCTTGGCGAGGAGGCGTTCGATCTCAAGGTCGACTCCTTCGCGGAGTTCGCTGATTTTGCTTGTTCTCGTTGAATTCTCACGGGGCCAAGTCGCCTTCCGACGGGCCGCGTATGACACCTGTGATTTGAAGCATCAACGCATGGTCTTTGATTCCCGGGCTGGTTTCGACTCCACTGTTTATATCGACGCCGTAGGGCGAGACCTCTTCCAGAACGGCCGCGATGTTCGCGGGCGAGAGGCCTCCGGCCAGTATAACCGGTTTCGGCAGGACAGAGACCGCGAATCTCGCGAGTTCCAAGTTCATCACCTCTCCCGTTCCTCCTCGCATACCCTTTTTGAAAGCGTCGACGAGAAATTTATCCGCGGGAAAATCGAAGAAGGTTTCGACATTGCGCCGCGAGGTTGGTGAAAAGGCTTTCCAAATCTCGGGAGACTTTCCGGTGGTTGGAGATTTGAGGTTGGCGCATTCGCGCGCGAATCCCGCGGATTCGTCGCCGTGCAGTTGAATTGTGTCCAGACCGAATTGAAGGTAGGAGTCGATCTCATCGATATCAGCGTTGACGAAGACTCCGACTTTTTTCAAGTCGGGGTTCGTCGTTAGTTTGTCGAGTATCGCCCGTACGGCATGCGGCGAAACGGCCCTCGGGCTTTTTCGATAGGCTACGAAGCCAACGGCGTCGGCTCCGTTGGCGGCCGCTAATTTCGCGTCCTCCAGACGAGTCAAACCACAAATTTTGATGAATTCCACTTTTTTCATATGGGGCACAATACAACCATCGTCCGTGATTTTCCACGTTCATCACGCAATTTAGCGAAAAAGATGGCTCGAGCGCGTTGAATTTTCGGATAGTTGAGTCAATTTAATTCGATTGCAATGGAATTTCGAAGAATGAGCAGAGGACGCGAGCGATATGCATATAGACCTATTCTGGATATTTCTAACGCTGTCCGTATATTTATT
This sequence comes from Kiritimatiellota bacterium, assembly GCA_013151705.1. Taxonomy (GTDB): domain Bacteria; phylum Verrucomicrobiota; class Lentisphaeria; order Victivallales; family JAADHT01; genus JAADHT01. Next base: position 2,118 of record JAADHT010000151.1, read on the forward strand.
CCTGTTGATCTACAGCTATTTCCGCGGAAAACAGTGTTCTGGATTGAGTAAGACGCTTCTGGAGCTCAAGCATAAACACGCCGAAGTCTCGAATTTTCTGACAATTTTCTCCAAAAACCTTCAAACCGTCGAGGAGATCGACGATTCCATGAAATTGACGGCGCATTACGTCGCCGATTTGATAGGAGCCCGTTCTCTATGCGTGTTCATCAAAGACGAGGAAGGTTTTCTGCGCGCTTCCGGAGTCGCGGGAGCTTTTCCTCCTTTGAACAAATCGTCTGAACGCATCCTAACCAAACCGAGATATCTTCTGGAATCCTTGAAGAAAGAGAAAATATGCTTCGGCGACGGTTTCATCGGCAGAATCGCGCAAACCGGCGAGGCGGAGACGATAGACGACGCTTCGCAGCTTCCGATGTTCGCCAATTCGCCCATTCCCATCGAATCGATAATGGGTGTGCCGATGGTTCACGAGGGAAAAGTCATAGGCGTCATCTGCGCGGTGAACAACGCGCACGTCGCCACAGCTTTCACTCCGGAACAGTTCAACGCTTTGAAATTCATGTCGGCTCAAGTGGTGTTGGCGCAGAATATAATAAAAGTCTACGCGGACTTGAGCAAACAACAGCGCATTCAGCAGGAGCTCAATTTCGCCCGACAGCTGCAAGCTTCGCTCCTGCCCGAGGAACCGCCGCCTTGGGGGATTTTCGACATCAAAACATTCTCGAAACCGGCAAAAGAGGTCAGTGGCGACTTTTATGATTTCGTGGATATAGACGACGACCGTTTATTGGTTGTCATCGCCGACGCTTGCGGGAAAGGTATTCCAGCTTGCATGCTTATGGCGATGACGAGGAGTTTCATCAGGGCTTCCGCCGAACGGTTTACCACCTTGCAGGCGATGATGGGGGAGCTCAACAACTATCTTTTCAGCGACAGTGGCGACGAGCGTTTCATAACGGTGTCGTGTTGTCTCTTGGATAAGAAAGAGCAGACTGTGGAATACGCGAGAGCCGGGCATACGGAATTGCTTGTCGGTAGGCGTGGACATCCCGTGCGCAAGATTTTTCCGGACGGCGCGGCCCTGGGATTGCTTCCAAACGAGATCGCCGGCGAGTTCGATCTTCTCAATTTCTCTTTTTTCGACGATATGACACTTTTGCTGTTTTCCGACGGGATAACCGAGGCTTTGAACGCGGCTGGCGAGGAGTTCGGCGTGGAACCGTTGATTGAGATATTTCAAAAAAGCGCGAATGACGGCAAGGGGCCGAAAGAGCTTATTGAATCTATTTTACTCGAAGTTCATGAATTCACGATGGGTACTTTGCAGGCGGATGACCAAACGATAGTCGTGATCTCTTCAAAACAACGCCGGTCGAAGGGGCGATAGCAGCCGCGGCTGGATTCTCACGGATCCGGAAATACTGAATACGGAGGTCGATATTTATGGATGAGAATAGAAAACAAGAACTCGAGAAATTGCCTTTTGAAAAGGCGCTTGAATTGCTGGAAAACACCGTTTCCAAAATGGAAAGCGGACAGTTGCCGTTGGACGCGATGATGACATTCTACGAGGAAGGACGCGTCCTCTCGGAAATCTGTTCGGAGAAGCTCAAAGGAGTCGAGAGGAAAATCGAAATCTTGAGAAAGAAGGCGGACGGCTCCGCTGAATGGACTGATTTCGAGGATGACGGTTCGGCGTCGAGAAACGCGCCGATCCCCCCAACGGCTTCGAAGCCGGAGCCATCCGACGACGAGCCTTCGTTGTTTTGACTGTTATCGAGCGGCCGCTTGATAGCGCTTTACGGATAAGGAGATAACGGTATGAACAAAGGAATCGTTGTTATCGCGTTATTCGCGGCTTTCGTTTCGACCGCCGCCGACTGGCCTTCCTGGCGCGGCCCGAAGAGGAACGGCGTATCCACGGAAACCGGATTGAATCCAAAAGGAATAGGGAAAAAAGTTTGGAGCGGGAAAATCGGCAGTGGATATTCGTCTATCACCATAAAGGACGGAAATCTTTTCGCTTTGGGCAACGTCAAAGGAGAGGACGTGCTGTATTGCCTCGACGCGGCGACCGGCAACGAAAACTGGCGCTATTCGTACGCCTGTCCATCGGGTGGAGGGTACAAGGGACCCAGGGCCACTCCAATCGTGGCCGACGGACGAGTATACACTTTCAGTCGAAACGGGCGACTCGGTTGCGTTGACGTCGAAACCGGAAAATCGCTTTGGTCAGTCACAGTCGGGAAATATGGCGCTGACAATCTCTCTTGGCAATTTTCCGGGTCTCCGTTGGTGTTCGATGGAAAAGTATTCGTAAACGCCGGTGAGAAAGGTATGGCGTTCAACGCCAAATCCGGGGCGAAAATATGGGCGAGTTCAGGAAAGGGTGGATACGCCACGCCTGTTTCCATCGTCTTCCGGAAGAAAAAATATGTGGCGATGTTCGGTTTCAACGCGTTGCGGATAGTCGAAGCGCGAAACGGGAAAGTGGCGGCATCTTGCTCCTGGCCCACGAAATACAACGTCAACGCCGCCGATCCGGTGGTTACGGCCAAAGGCTCGAAAATATTCATCACATCCGGATACGGCAACGCCGGAGCTCTTTTCAAATTTAATGGACGCTCATTGAAGCAAATTTGGAAAAACAAGGCGATCAAAGGTCATTTATCAACACCTGTTCTGTTTGAAGGCAACCTCTACGCCGCCGACGGCAACACCGGCGGAGGCGCTTTGGTCTGCGTCTCTTTGGAGACGGGCCGCGAGCTATGGCGGGAGAAAAGTGTGAGATACGGCTCGCTGATAATCGCCGACGATAAAATTTTCTATTTGAGAGACCGTGGGATACTCATCGTCTGCAAGGCGTCGCCGAAGGGGTTCGCGAAACTCGCGGAGGCCAAGTTGTTCCATGGTCGTCAGAACTGGATCGTACCGGCTTTGGCGGACGGAAGGCTCTACTGCCGCGGCGCGAACGGCGAGCTGGTCTGCATGAATCTGAAATGATTCGCGTTTCTCTGCTAGTTGTTGTTCTAGTACTGTGTATACGTTAAAACTTCACTTTGACAAGAAGCATTTCGGGTTTCAGCCTCCGCCGTGGCGGTGTCGGATGTTTTAATTGTTGAGGACGCTGTTCCGTTGTTCGAGAATGAGGCGTTATGGGATTTGGGAACTCCGATAGGAAAGAGTGATGAAGAATACGGTCGCGCCAGATGTCCGACCAAAGGCGATATAAAACGCCTTAGGGACATGGTGGGCGCTATGGTATCTCCGGAACGGGTGGTCAATGGTAACGAAAAAAGGAGACGGGATATGGAATTCAACGATGTTTTGAGAAAACGCCGGACAATTCGTTTCTATGAGCGGAAAGACGTTGACAAAGCGTCTCTGCAAAAGCTTCTGGAAGCCGCGAGACTCGCGCCTTGCGGGGGGAACATGCAACGTCTGCGCTATATAGTCGTTTCAGAAGACCGGGAAAAAGTCAAATCTGTTTTCGAGCAGACGGCTTGGGGAGCGTTCGTCAAACCGCGTCGCTCTCCGAAATGGGGAGAAAACGCTCCTTTGGCGTTTATTCTGCTGACTTGCTCCAAAGAGAACGGCACAGTGGCGCATGCCGACGCGGGCGCGGCCGTTCAGAATATGCAGCTCGCCGCAACAGACTTGGGATTGGGATGCTGCTGGATCGGATCCTTCAACCACGACAAGACCGCGGAGATCCTGGAACTTTCCGAAGACATGGTTCCTCTGTATTTGCTTGCGGTGGGGTGGCCGGCCGAGCGTTATCCGGTATCCGAGGACGCCGTTGAAGGGGATTCCGTCAAGTACTATCTCGACGACGAAAACCGTCTGCATGTTCCAAAACTCACAGTGGATTCCCTGACGAAATGGATTTAAGTCCCCAAAAAATACTTATAGTCAAGCCGAGCGCCCTGGGGGACATCATTCACACCCTTCCGGTTCTGAACGCGTTGCGGCGACGTTTTCCCAACTCCATAATCGACTGGGTCGTCGCCAAAGGATTGCATCCCGTTCTCGAAAACCATCCAATGATCGGCAGACTTTGGATAATAGACAAAAACAAGTGGAAAAAGCTCGGGATGATAAAAGAGACGTTCGCGGAAATCGCGAAGTTGAGAAAGGCTCTCAAAGTCGAGGAATACGACTTGGTCATAGATCTCCAAGGGTTGCTCCGGACGGGATTGATCGCTAAATTCACCGGGAGCCCGAACAGGCTCGGGTTCGCCTCCGCCCGCGAGGGGGCGCCGCTCTTCTACACCGAGAAGATCAAGGTTGATTGGGAAAATATTCATGCGGTCGACCGCTATTTGAAGCTAGTCGAGCCGTTGGGGTGCGATATCCGCGGAGTCGAGTTTCCATTGCCTCCGTTCAACGAGGATATTTCCCTTCTCGACGAACTGCCCGCGAGATTCGCGCTCGTCTCGCCTTCCGCGGGGAAAGAGGCCAATCGCTGGCCCGCCGAGCGATTCGGGGAGGTGGCGGCGAACTTGGATTTGCCTAGCGTGGTGATCGGTGATCCGGGCTCTATCGATTTGGCTGAAATCGTGGTCGCCAATTCCAATGGCAAGGCCGTCTCGGTCGCAGGTCGCACCTCCATTCTCGAATTGGTGGCGTTGATCAAGAGAGCGGAACTTCTCATAGCGAACGACACCGGACCCATTCATATCGCCGCCGCGCTGAATATTCCGGTCTGCGCGGTTTTCGGACCTGCCAATCCGACTAGAACCGGTCCCTACGGCGACATTCATTCAGTGGTCTCGTTGAATCTTCCATGCTCGCCTTGCTACGCTAAAAAACGCGACTGCGACTGGAAATGCCTATGCGAACTCGATTCGGATCTTGTTTTGCGGGCGGCGCGGTCTCTGCTTCAATTTTCTTGACTTGCGGTACCCTGGGCCCGTCACTCCGGACTATCCCCCCAAACTCCATGATTCGTGAGGAGCGAGCTGTAAGCCGTAAGAGGGGGGAGTCTCGCTAGGGCAACCGCGCGAAAACGAGGCTATCCTGCGTAGTGGCGGGACATTGAGGGGG
>JAADHT010000151.1:7247-8572 GCA_013151705.1 Kiritimatiellota bacterium
GGAGTACAGGCTTCAGCCTGCTCCCAATCCGCGCGCCAAGGCGGCAAAGGCAGCCTCGCTTTCGCGCGGTCGCCCTGGGAGTCTCGCATAGAGACACGGAGGAATGTGTTACGTGGTTCGTCGATAGTGAAAAAACGGATTCAGCCTCGAAAACATTATGCGGAGGGCACTGAGAAGGTAGGAATGCGGAGTTTGTAGTTTCGGGTACTCCCAAAGCGGCAAAAGCCGACCTCTTGTTTGATTCTTCCGCGATGTCATTGATTGAAGGGCGGTGGTCGCCGACGCCTAGCGGTTAAACCTAAAAAATGCAGTTAATTTTGAGCGTGTAGATACGAGGCGGCAAATTGAAGCTGTAGTCTCTACTGCGAATTAGCCCAGAGCCCGTAGGGCGACGGAATTGAGCTTGCCCAATTAACCTAACGAAGTGGATGCATGCTCAAAATTAACCCGATTCGGGTTGAGAAATAATAAAACGTCTTCACTCGGTAGGTGAATTGTTGGATATTTACAACTTCTTTATAACAAACAATAAACGTGTTTTATTATTTCTCAACTGCGTGAATTAGGTTAAACGGTCTCTCCAAAGGACGGCTCCAGGAGTTTAATCGTTTTATCATTCAAACCGTCTCGCTCAAACAATTCCTTCCAATGGCGCGTTGTTTCAATCATTTCGTCAATAATCTCTTTGGCTTCCGCATCCGAAAGACCGAACCGCCCGCATCGGGTCAAAGCGTTGTTGATGGTCGCCGCGCGTCCGTATTCTCCAACTCTCATCGCCAAGTCGAAAGTAGTGCCAACTCCATGTCGGGTCATGGTCGGCACTAAGTCATACGCTGGAGAAAGACGCAACTCGTTTCCGTGGACTAGAAATCCATGGTTTCTCGGATGGTCGTCCGTGTTTCTTACGAGTATGTTGAAAATCATACGCCGATAGAATTGGCGGATATCTTTCGCCGGACAGTATTTACGCATGAGATCCGCTATGGAGAGATAACTCCACTTCAATCTGTCTCTCTCGTCAAGCCGCGTCAGGGAAAGGGAGCTTATGAATCCCGTCCTGAGCCATCCTTCAGGAGAGGAAAGTCTGTCGAACCTTTTGATTAGAAACACATTCTTCCCGGCTATCGAGCGCAACTCCATTTCAGGAACTTCGACTCCGCATTTCCCCGCCAACTTCATCGTGGCGTATTCGATATTTGGAACATCGACACTATCTCCTTTGGCGGGGAATTTGGCGATCCAGAGCTGTTCTTTCCATTTCACAGTGCATTTCGGACGCGCCCCTCCCAGACTGCTACCCTGACGCAGAAGTTGCAGAATATGGG
>JAADHT010000211.1 GCA_013151705.1 Kiritimatiellota bacterium
CCCCTCCCCACTTCTTCCGTTCGAAATTCGATATTCATCATTCGAGATTCGATATCCCCCAATTGAGAATTGAAGTTACAGTTCAGGTCAAAATGCGGTTTTGCTTCAGAGTCCCGTCGTTGTCGCCATCGTAATCGTCATCGCAATCGATTACGACAACGATTGCGAAACGAGGCTAAAAACGGTGATGAGTAGTAACGAATTGAATATTCAGGATTGAATATTCTCCCTCTTCACCGTCTCACCGCCTCACCGCTTCTCCCTTCACGAGCCACAAAAATGGGCGGGCGAGGACGCTCCGCCCTACTCCCCCCTCCTCACTTCTTCCGTTCGAAATTCGATATTCATCATTCGATATTCGAGATCCCCCAATTGAGAATTGAAAATTGAACATTCAGTATTGAATATTCTCCCTCTTCTCCCCTCACGCCTCACAAAAATGGGCGGGCGGGGACGCTCCGCCCTACTCACGAATCTCCACCGTTTATCGCCGCAAGCGACCCGCGGAGGTTCTCCGCGAGTCTCGCGCGATTGAAGTGCTCCTCGACGAATCTCCTGCCGGCCGCGCCCATCTCCCTACGGCGCTCGAACGCGAGTTCCGCGAATCTCAAAACGGCGTCCGCGAGTTCCGCGGGATTCTCCGGCGGAACCGAGACGGCGCATCCGCTTTCAACCGCGATGTCGGCCCCCTCCCCCTTCCCGCAGAAAACGAACGGAATCCCGCCGGCCATCAATTCGAACATCTTCGACGGCCGGGCGCCCTCGAAAATGTCGATGTCCTTCAACGGCACCAGAGCGATGTCCCAAACCGATTGTATGTCGGCCATCTTCTCCCTGGGCTGCGAATCGACGAATCTAACATTGTCCAATCCCATCTTCGACGCCTTTTCGACGAGTTCAGGTTTCTCCGGACCGTCCCCGCAAAGCAGAAAAAGAATGTCGCCACGGCTTCCGCGGACTATCGCGGCGGCTTCCAGCACCCGCGACAACGCCTGCGACCGCCCGTGGTTCCCGCCGTACCCTACCACGAACGCGTTTTCGGGTATTTCGAGCTCCTCCGCTATCTCGCCGCTTCGCGGTCGGATAGTGAACATTTCGGTGTCAACGCCGTTGGGAAAGAGAATCGTGGCGGCTTCCGGCAACCTTTTTTTTACTCCGCCGACTATTCCTTCGGTCTGGCAACTGACAAGCGTCGAATGTTTGTAGAGCGTCTTTTCGAACCATTCCAAAGTAGACAGGATTATCCCGGGACCTATGATTCCAAGTTGAACAGCGCTTTCCGGCCATAGGTCGCTCACGTTCGTCACCAGTTTCGCGCGTTTCGCGAATTTTAGAAGAATCGCCGTGAATCCGAGAAAGAGCGGAGGCGACTCGACAATGAGAAAATCGCTTCTCCGTAATTTGAGGAACCCGACGAGAAGTGATGAAAACACAAAAGAGAAGTAAACTGCGAGCTGCGCGGCGGTTCCTTTCGACTTGGACGCGGAAATCCACGATCTGACGATCCTCACTCCGTCCAACTCCTCCGCCGCCGTGAGTTTTCCGCGATACTCGCGGAAAACCTCGCCGCGCGGATAATTAGGCATCGCCGTGAGCACCGTAACCTCGTCTCCGGCGGCCACGAGACGCTTCGCCAAGTCATGCAGACGATTTTGCGGCGCCCCGTGCTCCGGTGGATAGTATTGTGTCAGTATTGTTATTCTCATAAATCAGATCAATATCTGTTTGAATGTGTGAATGTTGAAAATTCTCCCACCTCTCCATTTCTCCGTCTCACCGCTTCTCCCCCTCTCACCGCCAAGACTCCAAGAACGCCAAGAGGCAAACCACTAAGACTCGGAGACACAAAGAAAACCTTATCAAACTATCTTTGTGTCTTTGCGCCTCCGTGGTTTACTCCCTCCCCACTTCTTCCGTTCGAAATTCGATATTCATCATTCGAGATTCGAGCCCCCCTCCCAAATGGAGAATTGAAAATTGAACATTCGCCCTCTTCACCGTCTCACCGCTTCTCCCTTCACGAGCCACAAAAATGGGCGGGCGAGGACGCTCCGCCCTACTCGCCGCGTCATTCCGGTTGAACCAAAACGGCGCCGGTGTCGGCGCTGGTCGCCATCGCGGCGTAGCGTCCGAGCCATCCTTTTGTTATCTTCGGCTTTCTGGGACGCCAGTTCTCTTTCCTCTCCGCGAGTGTCGCGTCGTCGACCTTGAGCGTTATCGACCGATTCGGAATATCGATGGATATTACGTCCCCCTCCTCCACCAATCCGATCAAACCGCCGGCGGCGGCTTCCGGACTCACATGTCCGATACAGGCTCCGTGCGTTCCACCGCTGAATCGTCCGTCCGTGATAAGCGCGACCGACTCTCCGAGTCCCTGTCCCATTATGTAGCTCGTGGGTGCCAGCATCTCCTGCATGCCGGGACCTCCCTTCGGGCCCTCGTAGCGAATGACCACCACGTCGCCGGATTTGACTTTTCCGCCGAGGATCCCTTCGCAAGCCTCCTCCTGGCTGTCGAAAATGACAGCGGGCCCCTCGTGCTCGAGCATCGATGGAGCGACTCCCGCCGTCTTCACGACCGATCCCTTTTCGGCGAGATTTCCGTGCAAAATGGCCAAACCGCCGTCCTGGCTGTACGGGTTCTCGACTGTTCTGATCACCGTTCCGTCCGGGACGGAAGCCTTCGCGATCAATTCTCCGATTGTCTCGCCCGTTACGGTGATGGCGCCCTCGTGCAACAGTCCTTTTTTGGCGATCTCGCGCATTATTCCGTAGATGCCTCCCGCGGCGTCCACATCCTCCATGTGATATGCGCTCGACGGCGACACCTTGCAGATGTTCGGCGTTTTCGCGCTTATCGCGTCCAGCTTCCTCAAATCCAATTTAACACCCGCCTCGTTGGCTACAGCCAGGGTGTGAAGGACGGTGTTAGTGCTGCCGCCCATCGCCATATCCACCGCCAACGCGTTCTCGAACGCCTTCTCCGTGGCGATCTCCCTCGGCAACGGCGCGTTGGCAATCGCCATTTCGACCGCGGTTCTCGCGGCTTTCCTCCAAATATCCTCACGCTTGGGATCGATAGCCAGCACGGTGCCATTGCCGGGCAAACCCATTCCCAACGCCTCGGTCAGACAATTCATACTGTTGGCGGTAAACATTCCGGAGCACGATCCGCAGGAGGGACAACCATTACCCTCGATTTCGTCCAATTCCTCCTCCGTCATTCCGCCGACCTTGTTCTTTCCAACTCCCTCGAAAACGGTAATGAGGTCGCAGGACGAACCATCGGGACGTTTTCCCGCCGCCATAGGGCCACCCGAGGCGAAAATCGTCGGAATGTTCAAACGCATCGCCGCCATAAGCATTCCAGGAATAATTTTATCGCAATTCGGAACGCAAATCATAGCGTCGTAGGTGTGGGCCTCCAGCATCGACTCGACACAATCGGCAATCAGCTCGCGGCTCGGAAGAGAATATTTCATTCCGCTGTGCCCCATCGCTATCCCGTCGCATATGGCGATGGTGTTGAACTCGAACGGCACGCCGCCAGCCGCGCGGATCTCGTCGCGGATCATCTTGCCGACCTTGTCGAGATGGCAATGGCCGGGAACGATGTTGGTGTACGAATTGCATACGCCGATGAATGGCTTCTTGATATCCTCGCGTTTGACTCCGGTGGCGTACATTAGAGATCTGTGCGGAGCTCTTTCGAGTCCCTTTTTTATGATGTCGCTTCTCATGATCCTTATTCTCCTGACGTTGTTGAAATGAAAAACGCCGTCGAACGAACAGCGCGTCAAATGAAAAAAAAGCGTTTTCCGCCTTTACGCGGATGGCGTGAATATTCGTAGTATAACCCCGCGGGACGATTACGCAAGCGGCCAATCAATTTCGTTTATACTCAAGAGCCAATTGCAAAAGTCTGAACGACCGCGCGGATGCTGTCTCAAATCCGAGGCAAGCCAGATAAATCCAGCCGAAATGGGAATCTAGTCGAGTTTACATACGATACAAGCTCGATTGTCATTGACTCCGACATCCTTCCCGAAAACCTGTCCCCTAATCCTTGTAAAAAAACGGTTTTCCTCCCTAAACCACTTGACATTCCAGCTCAACTCTGATATCGTCTTTACTTGAAGAGCTCATAACGTCTTATTCTTTGTCATATCCAAAACGGGGAGAAGAATGAGGAGAGTCCATCATATGAAATCACTTAATCGCGATCGCGGAAACCGTTTTGCGGGAAGTTTCACGTTGATTTTTGAAATAATCTTGAAAATTTGCGTCTGTCGCTCCGCGGTGTAATGTATGGCGTTTTGGTAGTGTTTTCGTTTTTCGCCGAAGGGGAAAAAATATGTCGAGCGTTTTAGTGAGAGAGAATCTTTATTGGGTGGGAGTCCAGGATCATGATTTGAGGGTGTTCGACGTCATAATGCGCACCGAGTACGGAACAAGCTACAACTCCTACCTGCTGAAAACCGATGACGGCTGCGTGCTTTTCGAAACCGCGAAGGCCGCCAAATTCGACGTGTTCATGTCCAACCTACGCGAGGTCTGCGATCCCTCGGACATCAAATACATCGTGATAGACCACACCGAACCCGATCACACAGGCTCGCTCGCGCATCTTCTCGACACCGCTCCGAACGCGACAGTGCTGGCCTCGCCCATAGCCTTGCGTTTTCTCGGCGACATCTGCAATCGCGAGATTCGCGGAATCGGCGTGGGAGACGACGATGTGGTAACCATAGGCGAATACAATCTTCGTTTTCTATCCGTCCCCTTTCTCCATTGGCCCGACTCCATATACACCTATGTGGAGAAGCTGAAGACGCTGGTGACATGCGACTCCTTCGGCTGCCACTACGCCGACGACAAGGTCTGCGACGATCTGATGGAAGGTGAATTCACCGATGCGTATAAATACTATTTCGATATGATAATGAGTCCCTTCAAACCCTACGTGCGCGACGCGTTGAACAAAATCGCCACCCTGAACATAGAAACCATATGCCCGGGACACGGCCCTGTTTTGCGAAACGACCTGGAACGCTATATCGGAATGTACGATGAGTGGAGCCGCGAACCGAAGCCGGAGAAGCGGTCCAAGCCAAAAGTCACAATGGCGTACGTGAGCGCTTACGGATACACGGAGGAGCTGGCGCGTAAAATCGCTGAAGGAATAAACGGAAATCTGGATGTCGATTTGAAACCGTACGACATGGTTGTTTCGGACGAGAGCCGCGTGTTGTCGGATCTTATGGACTCCGACGCCATCCTGCTTGGTTCGCCGACGGTGAACGGCGACTCCCTTCCACCCGTGACCGATCTGTTGATGAAAATGAACGGCGTCCTGCACGGCGGCAAGGTGGCCGGCGCTTTCGGCAGCTATGGTTGGAGCGGAGAGGCCGCCGATATGCTGACGGCGAGATTGAACGTATTGAGAATGAAAACCCTCGAACCGCCTTTGAAGGCCGTGTTCAAGCCTTCGGCGAAGGAACTCGCCGCGGCGTACGACTACGGACGGCGGTTCGCCGCGATTCTCGCGGAGGAATGGGTTCCCGACGGCCTTTCCGAAACCGGCAAACAGCTCTGGAAGTGCACCGTCTGCGGCGAGGTGTTCGAAGGCGCGCTTCCACCTTCGACCTGTCCAGTGTGCGGAGCGGGCGCCGAGGCGTTCGCGGAATGCTTCGAAGAAAAAATAAACTTCTCGTCCAACAAAAAATTCAAAACTGTCGTCATAGGCGGTGGACCAGCCGCCGTATACGCCGCCGACGCGTTGAGAAAACGCAATCCAGACGCTGAGATAGACATATATTCCTCGGACGACAAAATGCCGTATTACCGCCCGGCTTTGACGAAGCAACTCGCAGAGGATTTGACGGCGGAGGATATTCCGCTCTTTCCGAAAAGCCATTATGAGGAAAACTCAATCTTCCTTCATCTAGGGAGCTCCATCTCCAAAATACTCCCGGCGGAAAACGTCGTGCTTGATGAATCGGGAAACACCATTCCATATGACAAACTGATTATCGCCACCGGCGCGCGCTGTTTCGTTCCGCCGATACAGGGAGCCGACCTGCCGGAGGTTGTGGCTCTCCGCGATTTCAGCAGTTTTAAAAAACTCAAAAGCATCGTGGAAAACGGAGCCAGGAAAATCGTCGTGCTCGGCGGCGGTCTGCTTGGACTCGAAGCCGCCAACTCTCTTCTGAAACTCGGAGTCGACACGCGTGTTCTCGAAATGGCGCCCGGACTTCTGCCGCGCCAACTCGACGACGCGGCCGCCGCCATCCTGTCGAAAACCCTCGAATCATCGAACGTCAAAGTCGCGACAGGCGTCTTCATCGAGGAAATCGACGGCGAGCGAAGCGTCACCGGCGTATTGACGGACAAGCTCGGTTTGATCGAGTGCGACGCAGTCGTGATATCGGCGGGCACACGCGCGAATGTGGATCTGGCTCTCGCCGCGGGCTTGGATGTCGATCGTGGTATCGTGGTCAACGAACGGATGCGGACTTCGCATACCGACATCTACGCGGCCGGAGACTGCGTCTCCTTCAACGGCGCTCTAACCGGATTGTGGGAGCCTGCTATGGAGCAGGGACGCGTCGCGGGCGCGCATATCGCGGGCGACAACGTCTCCTACGCGCCGCCCGTGATCGGCGCGGCGTTGAACGCGTTCGGAATCACTCTTTTCTCCGTCGGAGACCTCGGACGCGACAAGGACAACTGCTCTCGAATCGTCGCCAGGGACGATATGAAGCCATCATACAAAAACCTCTGCTTCGCGGACGGAGTCCTGACCGGCGGCATTCTTCTCGGAGACGTCTCCAAAACCAACCAACTACTCTACGGCGTGAAAAAAAGCATGAACTACGAAACAGCCAGAGACAACAAACTGCTCTGAAACTCCGCATTCACTCCAGCGCCCGCTTCTCCCCAATCGGAGCATCATATTTGCATTGTCTTCATTCCAATGGTACACTCTCCATAAACGAAGGCGATGCGTCGGCGCATCGGGCGACAGGGAAATATTTCACTTCCATCAAATCCCGTATGGTCAAAAAACTCATCCGCGGGGAAAACTGATTGATTTTTCGGTATTTTGAGTTTGGCGAGACTCGCGGATGGGCTGTTTTTCC
>JAADHT010000216.1:0-2395 GCA_013151705.1 Kiritimatiellota bacterium
GCTGTGATACCTTTTCGAACGGGGTCTAGTTCAGCATCACCTGTCCGCCGGCGACGGGAATGGCCTGTCCCGTCTCGTATTCCTGGGTTACGCAATAGACTATGGCCTTGACGACGTCCGACGGCAGACATCCGCGTCCCATCGGCACTTTGCTCTCGTAGAAGCGTTTGACATCCTCAATTCTTTTCGCTCCGGGCACTTTGCCGCTCTTGAGGTACTGCACGAAAAGTCCGTTGTCGGGATCGCTCCACAGCGGCCCGTCGAAGAAGTTTCCCGGACAGACGCTGTTGACCTTTATCTTGTCGTTTATCAGTTCCAACGCGAAACTCTGCGTCATTCCGATGGTTCCGAATTTGCTGCCTGCGTAGGCGGCGTTACGGTTGCTGCCTACCAGCCCGCTTTTCGAGTTTATTTGAACGATGTCCGTCCACGCTCCGCCCACGGTGTTCTGCGCCGCCATTACCTTGGAGAGGTGTTTCACGCAGAGAAAATAGCCCGTGTAGTTGATGTTGGTGACGAAATCCCAGTGTTTCCGTTCGAAAGTTTTGACCGAGCCGGCCCGGAGCACCCCGGCGTTCGCCACCAGAATGTCGAGTCCGCCGCATTTGAGCACGAGTTTTCTCGTCATCGCCTCGACCGATTCCTCGTTCGATATATCGACCGTCAAGGCGAAGGCGCGGGAGTCTCCGAATTTCGCGCGCAGCTCCGCCGCCGCCTTTTCAGCACCCTCCTCGTTCATATCCGCTATCGCGACAATCGCGCCACGCTCTAGCAAACCCTCTGAAATGCCCAGTCCGAATCCTTGGGCGCCACCCGTAACGACCGCTATTTTTCCAGACAACTCGCCGTTCGCCGAGCCTGTCCGCGCCTTCTTGCGGTACGACTCGACCTCCCAGTTCTCTATGAAGGATCTGCGAGTGTCGTCGAGATAATTCACGCCTCCGAAGGATTCCGCGAGTTTCGCGACCCGCGCCGCGTCTTTCGCCAAAGCGAGTGTCGTCTCCGCGTTTTTCAAAGTCTCGCCGGCGCAAAAGAACGCCTTGCCGGAGATGGCAACCACTTTCGGGAAATACCCGCGGGATTCCGCGAACTTGGCGATGTCGTCCGCGAGATTCGCGGCTGAGTCCAGACGCAGAGCGAACGATCCGGCATAGACGATATGATCGGGCGTCAACGCCCCTTCAGCCGCCTCGAAAAAGGGTGCTGAAACAATTGCGCGCCGATTCTCGCCTTCGGCGGCCAGAAGGGAGCGTAAAAGCGGAGCCGTTTCGAATGCGAACTCCTCTTCGAAATTTCCTCCCGCGTCGATCGCTGTCGATGGAGCACCCTTGGCACTGTAGTATTCATCGAGAACGCTCATCATATTCGAATATATGTCTATGATTTCCCGTCTCGAGTCGGCTCCAACGAAAACGCCGTGGTTCTGCAGGAATATCACGGATGGTTCCGTTCCTCTCTCGGCCGCGAATCTCGCGATTTCGTTTCGCACGTTTACCGCCAGCGTGTAGCCGGGATCGCAACAGGAGACCCAAAGGGCGTCAGGAAACAATTCCGCGCAAACGGTTCCGCCTTCTCTCCCGCAGGTCATTCCGTTCACTTTGGCCGGATGAAGATGAACCACGAATTTGAAGCTCATCGCATGGTGCAGCGGGGTCTCGACGGAAGGTCTGCCGGAAAATCCTGGGGCGACGGTCGCCGCCATCAAACGTTTGACCGCCTCCTCCCTCGATGTCGCGTCCTCAGGAGGGGTGAACGAGAACACATCGTCGATTTTGGAACGATCGAGTTTGATGAAATCGCCGGACGCGATTGTCGCGAGCGGTATCCCGCTGGGTTTGACGAACAGCGCGTCGTCGGTTTTGCGCGATGTGTTGCCGCCGCCGGCCAGCACGAATTCCGGATCGTTCCCGTACATATTGGATAATTCAGTCAGTTCCTTTAGCATTTTCAACTCCCATGCGTAAAGTGGTTTCGAATTCAGGAGCATCTGAATTCGGAATCACTTTATTTGTCGTCGTAGATGTTCAGCTCCACTTTTTTGAAGGCTTTCAGATCAAGCGACGCTTTTCCGAAGTTCTCGCTTTCGCCCAATATTTTCCCGTCCGCTATTGTCGAGATGTCGAGGGTCACATGCCCGCCTTTGGCGTAAACGCATCTGGCGTCCGATTTGTTGCGTCTGGCGCGGCCTCTCGACCCGCTGGCGAAGTTTATCCGCTTGATTCTGGACACAGGCACCTTCAAAGGGGCGTAATCCGTTTCGAAAACCGCGAGTTTCGCATCCATCGACTTCAGTTTTCCGGTCACTTTATCATCGTTGACGAATTCGATGATGTCCTTTTTAGCTGTTGAATCGCTTTTTTCTCCAGGCGCCCTTCCGTTCCATTTAGCGACCTCT
>JAADHT010000216.1:2412-15179 GCA_013151705.1 Kiritimatiellota bacterium
GCTGATTTTAAGCATTCCGGACGACTGGTTGTAAAAAGAGACGAATTTCCCGCCGGTGAGAAACTGCGAATCATTCCACTGTTTCCTTACTTTTCCGTTCACCATCAGGATTATGGTTTTCTTTTTGGCGTCGCATAGAATCGTCAGTTCGCCTTTGTCAGCTCTCAAATCCCGCAGTCTGATGTTTCCCAAATTCCTGCTTGAATTATTGAAGGATCTCTGAAGGTAGAAATAGTTCCGCGATACGGAGAGCATGTAGGCGTTTTTCCGATTGTTGATATCGGGGCTGGACGCACAAAACCTGATGGAGAATTGCGACGAACCAAGATTTTCGAATTTGAACGACAATTTGAAGACGGGAGGAAGGCGCATATCGCGTGAGACGGAGGTGTAGCGTCGCAGTATCATAACACCGTTGGAAACTGTCGGGGCGTTGCCGCGTCCGCCACCCTGATTCGTGACCTTCCATTCGTCAATCGAGTTTGGGCCGACGTAGAGTTTTGTTCCAGAGCCACTTCCCGGGGTTATGGTGTCCAACATATGTTGTTCAATGGTCAAACGACCGGCGAACGGAGTGTCTATGACCAATTTGTCGGTGTCCAGAGACACTATGGTTCCGAAAATCTCGTCGCCGTTGGTCAACAGTATAGAATCCTGAGCGGCTTTCGCTAGTTTCGCGAAAACGCCAAATCTGATTTCGCGCAGATTGGCCGGTTTGAAAATTATCTCGGAGACGGATTCCGGGGATTTCCACAACAGCCCCTTGTCGGGCGAGAAGGAAAGCAACCGGCCATGAAGCGCGTCCTTGTTTTTGAAAAGCGCCACATCGGCCTTTTTCCCATTCCCCCCCCCTTTATCCGTTTTTTTGGAGTCGCCTTTCCCAGCGTCATTAGTTGAGCGCGAACTTCTTAGAACGTCGATAGCAATCTCTGAAAACGCGGGGAGGCATGACAACAATGCCGAAGACAATAACAACGCCGAAAAAATTCTTCGCGGATTTTTTTTCACGGTGGACACCTCATTGATTGGAGGGCGTTCATTCGAGCGCCGAATTCAAAATTAAAACTTATGGAGCCAGTTGCAAAAGTATGAGCGCGCGGTCGTTCAGACTTTTGCAATTGGCTCTATGGCGAACAGTTGCGGAAAGTGACAACCACCTATGACGCAAAATAGCGATGCCCGTTGAAAATACAAATTCCACCCGCCGGTTTTTAGGTTTTTCCTTTCGCTTTGGCCCATGAATCCCGCAACGAGATTGTTCGGTTGAACACCGGCGATTCGGAAGAGTGATCGACGCAATCCGGGCGGAAATATCCCAGACGCTCGAATTGGTAGGTGATGTCCGGATCAGCGTTTTTGAGGGATGGCTCCAGTTTGCAGCCGCATAGCGCTTTGAAGGAATCCGGGTTCAGATATTCCCGGAAATCGGAGTCGTCTCCCGGGGCGTCCGGCCGCTCCTTCAGAAAAAGACGGTCGTAAAGCCTCACTTCGGCATCAATGGCGTGTTCGGCCGACACCCAATGGAGTGTCGCCTTCACTTTTCTTCCATCCGGAGCGTTGCCGCCGCGCGTCTCCGGATCGTATTCGCACCGCAGCTCGACCACCTCGCCCTCCTCGTTTTGGACGTAATCGACGCATCTGATGAAATACGCGTACCGCAGTCGCACTTCGCGGCCCGGTCCCAGGCGGAAGAATTTCTTGGGCGGATCGATCATGAAGTCGGAACGCTCTATGTAGAGTGTTTTCGAGAATGGAACCTTCCGGGTTCCGGCGCTCGGATCCTCGGGGTTGTTCACAGCGTCAAGTTCATCATCCGCGGCGTCTTCCGGATAGTTTACGATGACGACCTTCAACGGGTCGATAACCGCCATCACGCGCGGCGCCGTTTTGTTGAGAACGTCTCTGACGCAGTGTTCGAATAGGGCTATGTCGCTCAAACTGTTGACTTTCGTCACTCCAATCGTTTCACAAAAGCTTCTTATCGCCTCCGGCGGCACCCCTCTGCGTCTCAAACCGCTCAATGTGGGCATTCTGGGATCGTCCCAGTCGGAAACCATTCCGGATTCCACGAGCGACATCAGTTTGCGTTTGCTCATAACGGTGTAGGACAAATTGAGGCGCGCGAACTCTATTTGGCGGGGATGGTGGATATCCAGTTCGCTCAGGAACCAGTCGTAGAGCGGGCGGTGGTTTTCGAAATCGAGATCGCAAAGCGAGAAGGTTATTCCCTCAATGGAATCCTCGATTCCGTGGGCCCAGTCGTAGGTGGGATAGACGCGCCACGAGTCTCCCAGGCGATAGTGGTCGAACCGGACGATGCGGTACATCACCGGGTCGCGCAGATTTAAATTGGGGGCCGTCATGTCGATTTTAGCGCGCAGCGTTTTGGAGCCGTCCTCGAATTCCCCAGTCCTCATTCTTTCGAATAGATCGAGATTCTCTTCGATTGAACGGTTTCTGAAGGGGCTTTTACGACCGGGCTCGGTCAAGGATCCGCGATATTCGCGGATCTCCTCGGGAGTTTGGTCGCAAACATACGCTTTCCCTTTTCGTATGAGTTCGACGGCGAGTTCGAACATGCGTTCAAAATAATCCGACGCGAAAAACAAGCGGTCGTCCCAGTCGAATCCGAGCCAGCGAACGTCGCGCTGTATCGCCTCGACGTATTCCATGTCCTCTTTCGCCGGATTTGTGTCGTCAAACCGCAGATTGCACTTCCCCCCGAACTCTTTGGCGAAACCGAAGTCTATGCACATCGCTTTTGCGTGTCCGATATGGAGATGGCCGTTCGGCTCGGGAGGAAATCTCGTGTGGACCGACGCTCCCCCAGCGACGCTGTTCTCTATTATCTCCCGTATGAAATTTTGTGGTTTGCCGGATGGTTCCGCGTTCATAACGTCTATTCCTTCAATTCAACGTCTTCGATGTCTATTTTCGTGGAGACCGACTGGCCGAGTATATCAACGTTCACCGTCAGAAGAGTCTCTTTCCCGCGGCGTTGGACGATTCCGGAGACACCTTGCAGAGACCCTCTGGCGACAGTGATGAACGTTCCCTCCGCAATTTCGGGTTTGACGACGATCTCTTTTTTAGTCGCCATCCTCTCGAAATCGAGAAGAGTGTTCAAGTCTCTTATCAATCCCTTCTCGCTCGTTTCCGTCATCGACATTTTGAACGCCACGGCCCCGCAAACGAGCAAAGCGCGGTACGAATCCTCGTCTAAAGGAGCGAAAACGTATCCGGGGAACATGGGAACGAGAAATTCAACGGTACGTCTCTGATAGCGTTTTTTACTTGTCCGTAACGGAAGATACGTTTCAACCGAGCGGGATTCCGCGAAGGCGCGGAGCTTCTTCTCCTGTCTGGGCCTTGTTCGAATCGGCGTCCAAACCTTTCCCGGTATTTTCTCGACGACGCGGCCCGGCCCGGCCTCTATCCCCCCGCCAACCGCTGAAGCTTGGTTCGCTTTCTCCATATCCTCGTTGTTGTTTTCCATCATCAATTAGATCTTTTTTTCAAACGTTTGTGTTTTCTTGC
This sequence comes from Kiritimatiellota bacterium, assembly GCA_013151705.1. Lineage (GTDB taxonomy): Bacteria > Verrucomicrobiota > Lentisphaeria > Victivallales > JAADHT01 > JAADHT01. Next base: position 5,950 of record JAADHT010000216.1, read on the forward strand.
CGTTCCACCAATGGGAACCAACCGTATTCCGACGCATTTCCCTTTTCCAATCACATCAGCGATTTTAGACACCAGCAATTCACTCTCTTGTTTGCCGAACGTCATCATATACGCCGGATGCGAAACTTCAACGACAAGCGTCGTTTTTTCCATGAAAATTGGGGAGAGGTAGTTTGAAAGCGCTTTTCCGACTATTTCCAGCCACGAATTCTTGATTTTCTGGAACAGAGCAAGTTCCGGGGTCAAGAGTTGTTTCAGCGCCTGGTCGATGCCTTCGGAAATGGGAACCATCCGCGGCAGTCGAGATTCTATCTCCTTCGCGGCGGCTTTTTTCCCGAGCCACTCTTCAAGTAGCTTCGGCATAGGATCGCGGTCCCGAGAGGTTTTTCTTCTGCTCAAACCGGGCACGTAGTCATAGCTCATAGACACATTTCTCCCGCGGCTCACTCACATGGCGCTGACCGTCTTCAGTGGAATGAGACACATCGACCACAGCATTTTAGGCAAAGCCATCGCTCCAGTCTTCAAACTGTTCAATCCATCCCGGAACAACCCGAACGGAGCGCCGAATGAAACTTCAAACAAACCCACCGGCAACATGACTATGCCGGCCATATCGATGAACATATCCACCATTCCGCGGAAAAAGTTGACTCCGCCTTTGACTATGTACGGTATCGCCGCTTTGATTATCGGAATGACGATCGGAGCGACCAAGGTGGCTATCGTCACCGGATCCATCGCTTCAGCCTTTGGAGACGAGAAGAAAAACAACGCGCAAAACAAGAAAACAATCGCAAACAAACGTTGAATCCTGAAACGCCCCATAGTGAAACAGTCATCCGCCGAACTACAAATTCCCATATTCCGATATTCCCTGCTTAAACGGTTCGATGTCGGTCGATATGATCGTATCATCCACCACGACATTCAACAATTCTCCGAATCGACGAACCCGAAGCCGCCGAAGATAGCATTCGCGAACCCCCGTGTCAAATGATCGGCGCATGCGAAACGCGATATGTTAATGCGAAAAAGTGCCGCATGCTTCAAATGAAGAAACAATTTCATGAGAGCCAATTGCAAAAGTCTGAACGACCGCGCGGCATCTCATTATGAGCGATAGATTTCCCCTTTCACCCTTGAAAAGGAGGATTTAGAGGAGGTGTCTTGGCGGGAATCATCGTCGTTTTCTACGCCGCTTATGTTGATTATATTGCTTATAGGCGTGTTCTATCAAAGGTCTGTAGACGCTTCTTGGAGCGCTCATAGCTTTTCGGAGTCTTATTCTAGCTTTTGTCAATTGCCTCGTATGTTTGTATTCCACTGCCTGGAGAAAATAATAGAGAGCCAGCTGATCCATCGGGATCAAAGAAAGGAGATTCTCGGCATATTCCAAATTCCGCTTGCCGTTCCAAATCGCCGCCGCCATTTTTTCCGGGATGTTGGGTGATTTACGTGTTTTCTCATAAAGCAGGGTGATAATATCGTTTTTCGCGTTATTTCCGGCATCGACTTTCGCTTTTTCGGTTGGCGGCTGATATTTCTTCCTCTTGATGATGCGTTTTTCAAGCATCACAAAAACTTTCCAGAAATCAGGAAACTCCTCTTTCGGGGTTCGTACGGTCAATACTTTGGTCAACTCTCCCCTCGAAAGCAGATAAATCATTTTATATTGCCTGAAAAGACCTTTTTTAGCACCGGCGAAATCCGACAGTTTGGCGCCTCCGAACAATAATTTTCTTTTGGCCGTCAATTTTTTGAATTCACCAGCCATAGCGGGATCGACGTTCAATTTGGCGAGACATTCATCCAACACTTTCGGAGTCGCCAAGCGCAAAGCTATTTTCGCTAGTTGAAGGGTCTTTTGTGATGGAGAAAGTTTTGTCGTATTAAGGAATTTGGAATAATTCTCCATGGCCTTCAAGTCCCGTCCCATCATAATTTCGGTTTCCGCCAACAATTTTCGTGGCTGATCGGCTTTAGGACGCAATTTCACGCATTTTTTGAATATCTTCCCGGCCCGAGAGGTGTTTCGAGTGGCCAAATGGATTTTGCCGACACTCAAAAGAGCGTTGTAAAAATCAGGTTTGAGATCTATGGCTTTCATATAGTATTTCAAGGCCGAGTCGACAATCGACGCGTCTTGAAGAGCTTTGGCGCGCAGAAAACAGACCGTTGGCGATTTGCGCTTCAAAGACCATAGATCTCCATACACGTCCAACACCTTGTCGACCGACATCGTTGCCTCGAGTTCCCGCAAGACCAATAATTGCACATTCATTTTTTCAGGTGCCAAGTTCAACATATACAGAAGAAAGGCTAGTGTTTTGTTGTCTTTGGAATCTTTAGTCAATTTCATATCAGGAATTGTGAATGTTCCGGCAATCGATAAATTTGATTCCCTGGCCAACTCGAAAACAGGAGCGAAAAGTTCAGGGTCGAGTTGGCCGATTACGATTTTTTCGAGATATTCTTTCGTCTTGTCCGTCTGATTCAAAACAGCATACACCTTGGCGATGCGAAACAAAATACCGTTGAGAAGCTTTTGATCGTCTCCCATCTCTTTTTCAGCGTCCAACAGCATCGTCAAACGATCATTGTCATCTTTGGCGAGCTGGGACGCGAAAAGATAGAGCGAGAAATTTTTGAATTTTCTGGCCGCCGTCACAAGAAGTTTTTTAGCGTCCTCTTTAGATTCATATTGGAGCAGAGTCGCATAACGTTTTATTTCAGCCAAATCCAAATTTCCAGTATCGAGTTTTTTGTAGCAGTCGAGAGCGGTCTCCGAGTCGTTGGTTTCATAGCAGAGGTTGGCGAGGGCAAGCAACAGATCCTGATCTTCCGGAAATTTGGAGACCCCTTTCTCTAAAACGGTTTTCGCTTTCGCCTTGTCTTTTTGTTCGATTAACGCATGGGCGAGTCTCGTGAACGGCGCTGTGGTTTCGGGTGTCAGCTCGACAGCCAGCTCGTACTCTTTCATCGCGTCGTCAAGCTTGTTGGCGGATTCCAGACATTTACCCACTCCCAAGTGCGCGGCGCTTCTGGAATCATCAGCCTCCAGCACTTTTTTGTATATAGACAGGGCTTCAGCCGTTTTCCCGTCATCAAAAAGTTTTTCGGCCTTCACCATCAACGCGTCGAGCTCCTCTTTTATTTTCGCCGCTTTCAAAGCGGCCTGTTCTTTTGGAGACAACGGCTTGCCGTTGTTGTCGCCCGATGGTTTTATTAAGACGACAAGGAGTACCACAATGCTGATGAGCAAGGCCGCGCCACCTCCAAGCATAGTGAGGAAAATTATTTTTTTCTTGCGTCTTTTAGTGCTTCTTATGACTTTGGCGCGTTTTATCTCGATTTGTGATTGGGAGACGTTGGATTCCTCTGACAAATCCTCATCCGTGTCTGAAAACTCGCTGTCGGACTGGTCGTATTCCGAGTCATCATCTTTTGGTTGTTCCGACAGCAAGGCTTCGAAAGAGGCTATGGCGGGATCTTTTTCAGGGGTGTCAAACGAAAATGAGGGGTTTTTATCCTTGTCGGTCACGAGAACNNNNGAATATCCGAAAAGGTGAAATCGAGATCACCTTTGTCTTGTTTTAATTTTCCGGGATCGTTGTCAAACGACAAATCGTCTTTCGAATCATTACCCATAGCCGCTACTCCCTGATACCCAAGATATTCAGCGATTTAACATAGTGTGTCTTAACAAATTATGCAAATGATCTTGCGGAAAAAAACAATAATTCCCAAGGGGAAAACAACATATGTCGCATTTCGGCGCTAATTCCACCCGTAATCCCAATATTGGGACGAAACGCGGTGTTCACTCGACTTTCGAACAAGCTCTGGGACTATTTGAATTTCAGTACGCTGGGATCGTAGTTCGGAGGCGTTTCGAATCCAAGCAACTCAATGCAGGCAGCCGCCAAGGAGCTGATGCCCAACTCGCCGCGCAACTCCTTGAAATACTCTTCCTTGGAGTCGGGATCATACAATACGCAGGGCACGGGATTGAGAGAATGACTGGTCTTCCTTTTCGGCGCTCCGTCGGAATCAAGCGAAACATCGCCGGTTTTTTTGTCATGCTCGTACATATCGTCGGCATTGCCATGGTCGGCGCTGATCAAAAGAACGCCTCCCGTGACTCTGACCGCCTCCGCGACTCTCGCGACGCACAAATCCAAGGCTTCCATCGAGATCAGCACGGCATCGTATATCCCGGTGTGCCCCACCATGTCCCCGTTGGGATAGTTCAAACGGATGAAATCGTATTTTCCGCTTTTAACGGACTCGCAGACCTTGTCTGTTATTTCGGCGCACTTCATCCATGGGCGTTGCTCGAACGGAATCACATCCGAAGGCACCTCGACATAGGTCTCCAAGGAGTCGTCGAACATTCCCGAACGGTTGCCGTTGAAGAAATATGTGACATGTCCGTATTTCTGGGTTTCGCTGATGGCCAGTTGGCGAACATCCGAAGCGCAGAGATATTCTCCGAGGGTGTGGTCTATGACAGGTGGCGGAACCAGAAATTTTTTCGGCACCAGCAAGTCCCCGTCGTACTGCATCATGCCGGCGTAGAGAACGTTCGGGCGCGGAGCGCGGTCGAATTTGTCGAAATTCTCCTCTTCGAAAGCCGCCGTGATCTCAATCGCGCGGTCTCCGCGGAAATTGAAGAAAATCACGGAATCGCCGTCAGCGATAGGACGCAAAGGCGAGCTTCCATCGTCGGAAATGACGAACGGTGGAAGATCCTGGTCTATCGCACCCGTCTCTTTCCGCAAATTCTCCACCGCCTCCTTGGCGCTGGCGAATTTGCGCTCCTTTCCGAGAACATGCGTGTCCCATCCCTTGCGGACCATGTCCCAGTTCGCTCCGTATCTGTCCATCGTGATCACCATACGGCCGCCTCCGGAGGCGATGCGGAAATCACAGTCGCCGGACGAGTTTAATTCAGCCAGAAAAGATTCGATGTCGCCGATATACTCCAAAGCGGAGGTTTCGGGGACGTCCCGGCCGTCCAGCAGGGCATGGACTCCTACCTTTTCAACGCCCGCGGTTTTCGCGGCCGTCAACATGGCTTTGAGGTGGTTTATATGACTGTGGACATTGCCGTCGGACAACAATCCGAGAAAATGAAGTGTCGCTCCTGTCGCGGCGCAATTGTCTATGAGCTCTTTCCACGCTTCGCCCGCGAACATTGCGCCGCTCTCTATGGAGTCGTTTACAAGTTTGGCGCCTTGCGCCACCACCCTGCCGCAACCAATGGCGTTGTGTCCGACCTCGCTGTTGCCCATATCCTCATCGGACGGAAGGCCGACCGCGGTTCCATGGGCTTTCAACGTGGTGTGCGGCGATGTCGCCGTCAGTCGATCCAAAGTCGGGGTGTTCGCGGCGAGGACAGCGTCGCCTTGTTCGTATTTTCCGTATCCGACTCCATCCATAATCATCAAAACAAGAGGACCTTTCCGGCCGGCGAAGTTCGGATTCCGCATTAATTTCTCTACCATAATCACATCTCCTTTCAAAATATAAACAAGTCAGCAAGAATGCGGAAGACACGGCATTGAGCAAGCGTTGGAGAATGAATCCAACAGCGTGGAGTTCAAAAAAAAGTCCAACACGCGCAAACGTGCCGGACGCGGTTCAACCCGAACGCCAAAAAGTTTGAATCGAGTCGGGAACCGATGGCATCGTTTCCCGCATGCTATATGACGATCTCGCCAAGACTCGAGGATGGCGTCACATCATGCCAAACGTCTTGAGTGGCACCATAAACATCATGCCCATGGCGCTGAATGGCGCCTTGCAACCCTCCCACATCAAAGAGAGACCATGTTTGAACAGCCCGAACGGCCATCCGAACATCGACTCGAACATCCCAATCGGCAAATACATGATGCCAGCTATTTCAACCCCGGTTTCGAACATGGCGTAAGCCATATTTTTCATCCCCTTCCAAATGTATGGCATGGCTTTTACGATGTAGGGCAACACGATAGGAATCAGTATTCCAGCCAGAATCGACATGGATATCGGCTCGAACGCCTCCGTTTTCGGAGCGGGAACCGTCATCGCCATAAAAGCAACCAGAACGATAAGCAACAGTTTTTTGTGGTGGCGCATCATATGCCGAAATCTCCGAAAGAAATAAAAAAACACTTATGCGTCGGCGAAATTGGAATATAGATGGGCTTTTGAAATATTTCAAGTCGGAAATCACGTTTTTTTCGAACCATCCGCCGCGTGGGTGTGATGTTTCACTCCGCATAAGCGCGCAAAGCGATCGACTGGCGTCAGCCAGCGCCGCGTGCGACTTGAAACGCCGTCAACTTGGCCTCATTGCAGTCGAGCAGGAAGGTCTTGTGCCCCATGTCGAACAGTTTTGTGAAAGCGTTTCGGTAGGCGGTCTCCCTCTCTATTCCGATTCTATAGACATGTTCGGAGACGGGATCTCTTGATCCCGGGAAAGGATAATCCAAAAGATTGCGAACGTTCGCGTATTAATTGTTCTCATTTCAAAAACTTGACTTTTTTTACGAATAAACTAAATTAATCACCATTTCAAAATCAAAAGGAGTTATTATGGAGGGAATTTCACCGGCGCTGTTTGCAAGCGTCTTCAAACAGGCTAAATTCATCCGCTTCGCATATAGGGACGCCGAATCCTATATTTGACGAGACTCGCGGTTTGATTCCGTACGATATCCCCCCGAAGGCGGATGTTTGAAAAGGATTCTCCGCTTGCTCGCGACGTTTTTCCAAAGCGAACGCTTTTTTAACGGATTGGGATTTTGGCATTCCGGGGATCCACAAAAATAAAGGTAACGAGAAATGAGAAGAATTCTAGCCGTCCTGCCTCTGATAGCGATGTGCGGTTGCGCGTCGATTTTACCACAAAACGAGAAAAAAGAAGTCGCGGTTCCCCCCCTCCAGTGAAGCAAGGTCCGCCGATAGTGGAAATTCAAACGAATTTTGGCGACATCCAATTGGAGTTGTTCGAAAGGTCCGCTCCGATCACGGTAAGGAACTTTCTAGCGTACGTCGATAAAAAACATTACGACGGCACTGTGTTTCATAGAGTGATAGGAAATTTTATGATACAAGGCGGTGGTTTCACCCAAAAGCTGTTGCGTAAAAAAAGCTCGCCTCCAATCAAAAACGAGGCGGAAAACGGTTTGAGCAATAAACGCGGCACAATATCCATGGCTCGCACGTCTTTGGTGGACAGCGCCACCGACCAGTTCTTCATAAACCTCAGAAACAACAAGTTTCTGAATAACAAGGACCACTCGGCCGAGAATTTCGGCTATTGCGTTTTCGGGAAAGTGGTGAAAGGAATGGATGTAGTCGATAAAATTGCGCTTGCCAAGACCATTAGAAAAGGTTATTTTCAACATCTGCCTGAACGACCGATCATCATCAAACGTATTGTAAAAAAACGATGAAAACAGCGGCGGCGGACACACTCGGATGCCGACTCAATCAAGCCGACACGGCCCTCGCCTTGAGCCGCCTTCGGGCCGCTGGATACGAAGTGGCCGTTCCGATCAAATCCAACTCGTCCCCGGATTCCAGCAATAAACCCGACGTGGTGTTGATCAACACCTGCACCGTCACCGCGAACGCCTCCAGGAAAAGCCGCCAATTGGCCAGAAAATTCAAAAAACAGTTTCCGGACGCTTGCGTCGTGGTAGCTGGCTGCGACTGCGTGAACAATGAAAACTCCTGGTTGAGTGAGCCGGGGGTGGATTTGGTCGTCGCAAACGAAATGAAGCCTCGCGTCGCCGAACTCGTCGATGAATATTTTAAATGCCGTCCGGCGTCGTCCCCGACCTCGGAGCGTCCGGCGACGCCTCGAGCCGCTTTCCCCTCTCCGGAAAAACGGGAGAAGCCCACGTTTCGAGAAAACGCCTTCGCCACCTTTCCATTCACGACGAAAGCGTATATCAAGGTGCAGGAGGGGTGCGACGCATTCTGCAACTACTGCATCGTTCCGTATGTCCGCGGACGCGAACGCTCCAGAGCTTGGGATGAGGTTATCGACGAGGCGAGGAGACTTCTGGACGACGGGCACAAGGAATTGGTGCTTACCGGCGTGAACGTCAGCGCATACGGCGATCGGGGACTTCGCATCGCCGATTTGGTTTCGAAACTGGCTGGCGTTCCGGGAGATTTCAGAATAAGATTGAGCTCATTGGAGCCAAACGCTGAAAACGCGAGACTCGTCGATCTGATGGCGGACAACCCGAAAATATGCCGTTTTCTACATGTCCCCCTGCAGCATGGGACGAACGAGATATTGAGGAGAATGGGCCGTTCGGAGGAATCCGCGAAATTCGCTGATTTCCTGAACGAGGCGGAGGAGAAGGTGCCGGGAATACATCTCGGCACGGACCTCATCGCCGGATTTCCCGGCGAGACGGAAGAACTCTTCGAGCAATCTCTGGAATTCCTCTCTAAACTGCCGCTCGCCAACATACATGTCTTCGCATTCTCGGCGCGCGAGGGAACGCCGGCCGCGAAATTCGCGAATCAAATTCCGAAAAGAGTCTCCAAAAACCGCGCGGACAGATTGAAGGAACTCGCGGAAACGCTGGCCGCAGGATTCGCGGACTCTCAAAAAGGAAAACCTTTGACGATCCTCTTGGAGAAGCGGGTCGGCGAAACCGCGTTCGAAGGCTGGAGCGACAACTACCTCAGGGCGAGAGTCGAAGCGCCAAACGCCGCCGTCGGAGATCTGGTGGAATTGAAATCTTTCCAGAATAAGTGAGAATTCAGCGAGGGCGTATACGCGTAACGCTTCTATCTGATCGCTATTATGAATTTATCCACTATGATACGCGGTTCCGGAGACGCGTCTTTTTTTCCGGATTCCGCGGATTCAACGCCTTGCAAATAGCTACATTCAAGTTTGAAGTGCAACTTATGTCGTTTGATTAATGATGCCAATTGATGTATTACCATTAATCTAGCAAGATTAATCTCCGACGAAGGAGTTGCCATGAGCAGGAAATACAGTCAATTGACATTACGCAAAAGATACACTATAGAGGAATTAAATCAAGCGGGTCATACGCAAAATTTCATAGCTGAGAAGCTTGGAGTGGACAAATCGACGATATCCCGCGAATTGAGGAGGAACAAGGATGATTTGGGAGAATACGTCGCCGAGACGGCGAGTAGCCTAGCCAAGGCGCGTCGCACCCGAACAAGGTTCCGAAAAATCA